>NZ_LWGH01000447.1:0-4398 GCF_001635395.1 Sulfitobacter sp. HI0129
GGAAGCGCCCCCTACGGCGTGACCAAACACGCGGCCGTCGGCCTCGCCGAATGGTTGGCGATGACCTATGGCGATCAGGGCATCAAGGTCTCGGTACTCTGCCCCCAGGCCGTGCGGACGGAAATGACCCGCGGCCACGAAGACCACGTCGCCGCCATCGACGGCATGATGGAACCCGAACCCGTGGCCGAAGCCTGCGTGCAGACGATCCGGGATGAGACCTTCCTCGTGCTGCCGCACAAGGAAGTGCTGGGCTACATGCGCGCCAAGACGGAGAACTACGACCGCTGGATCGGCGGCATGCGCAAACTCAATCGCCGCTACGGCAATTTTGACACCTGATAAGGAAATGACCGAATGATCGGATATGCAACCGTCGGCGTCGCCGACATGGAAAAGGCCAAGGCGTTCTATTGCGCGCTTTTCGAAAGCGAAGGCGCGAAACTGGGCACCGATCTGGGCCGCATCGCCTTTATCGGCACCGCCCGCGACAAGCCCATGATCGCTGTCTGCACACCCTACAACGGCGAAGCACCCGAACCGGGCAACGGCAACATGGTTGCCTTTCCGGCACGGGACAAGGAAACCGTGGACAAGCTTTACAACAAGGCGATGGAGCTTGGCGCCAGCGACGAAGGCGCACCGGGCCAGCGCATACCGGACCGGTTCTACGGCGCCTATGTCCGCGACCCGGACGGCAACAAACTGTGTTTCTTCGTCTTCGGATGAGGTGGACGGGCAGCGGCAACCTGTCACGCCGCTGCCCGGATAATCAAATGGGGACCCGTTCTTCTCTGAACCCCGGCTTTAGCTTGCGCCTTTAGCACGAAGCGGGCGCATCAGCCCCTCCTGCGCCACACTCGCGACGAGGGTGCCGTTCTGGTTGTAGATCGAGCCGCGGTTGAACCCCCGCGCCCCCCCGGTAAAGGGCGCATCGAGTTCGTAGAGATGCCAGTCCTCGAAGTTGATCGGGGCATGAAACCACATGGCGTGATCAAGGCTGGCGGTCATGACCTTGCCCTGAAACCACGTCAGCCCGTGGGGCCGCAGTGACGATCCCAGAAGATTCATGTCCGACGCATAGGCCAGCAGGCAATGCTGCATCCGCGGGTCCTGCCCTTTGGCCGCCTGCATCCTGAACCACAGATAATTGTGGTCATCCGCCTTTTCGGGGTCGAAGAAATCGCGCGGCTCGACCTCGCGGATGTCGATGGGCCGGTCGCGCAGGAAATCCTCGCGGTACTTTTCGGGCAACCGCTCGACGTGCTGGGCGCGCAATTCCGGCCGGTCCGGCCAATGCTCGGGGCCGGCGACGCGTGGCATGGCGTGCTGATATTCCCAGCCGTCCTCTTCGATCTGGAAGGAGGCGGAGAAGTTGAAGATCTGCTTGCCGTGCTGGATCGCCACCACGCGGCGAGTGGTGAAACTGCCGCCGTCGCGGGATCTGTCCACCTGGTAGATCACCGGAATCTTGGGGTCGCCGGGGCGGATGAAATAGGCATGCAGCGAATGGCAAAGCCGGTCGGACACCGTGCGATAGGCCGCCATCAGTGCCTGCGCGATGACATGGCCCCCGAAAATGCGCGTCGTGGTCTCTCCACCGGAGCCGACGCCCCGAAACAGGTCGACCTCCAACTGTTCGATATCGAGAAGCTGCAACAGTTCGCGGGCGGCGTCATCGGTGCTCATGGCGGGTCTTTCTAGGCAGTGGCGCGCCGGTTCGCGTAATCCACGAAGAAATCGAAGCTGTCCGGGTTGGCCATCGAATCCCGATTGACCACCCGTTCCGGATCCCCACCCAACAACAGCTTTTTCACCGGAACCTCAAGCTTCTTGCCCGAAAGGGTGCGCGGCACCTCTGCGATCTGCACGATCTCGTTGGGCACGAAGCGGGCAGAGACATCGCGCCTGATGGCGCCGTTGATCTTGTCCTTCAGCGCGGCGTCCAGCGTCTGACCCTCGGCCAGCACGACGAAGAGTGGCATGAAGCTTTCGCGGCCAAGGTATTCAAGATCGATCACCAGCGAATCCATCACCTCGGGGAGGCCTTCCACCGCCTGGTAGATCTCCGCGCTGCCCAGACGCAGGCCCTTACGATTGATCGTGGCGTCGGAACGCCCGTAGATCACGCTGGCGCCCTTTTCGTCGATCATGATCCAGTCGCCATGCCGCCAGATGCCGGGGTAGGTATCGAAGTAACTGTCGTGTAGCCGGCTGCCGTCCTCGTCGCCCCAGAAGAACAGAGGCATGGACGGCAACGGTTCGGTACAGACCAACTCGCCCACCTCGCCGATCAGTTCATTCCCCTCGGGGTCGAAGGCCCGCACCGCGTTGCCAAGCGCGCGGCACTGCATTTCGCCCGCGCGCACCGGCATCATCGGATTGCCCAGTACGAAGGCCCCCGACAGGTCCGTCCCGCCGGAGATCGGGGCCAGCCAGACATCCTGCTTCACGTCCCGGTAAATCCAGTCATAGGCATCGGCACTAAGCGGCGAGCCGGTCGCGCCCAGCGATTTCAACGCAGACAGGTCCACCTCTTCCCGGGGGGTGATCCCCGCCTTCATGCAGGTGCTGAAAAATGCCGCGCCCGCGCCGAAGTAATCCAGCCGTTCATCCGCGACAAAGCGCCAGACGACCCCCATGTCGGGATGGTTCACCGCCCCGTCGAACATGGCCACGGTGGCCCCCTGCCCCAGTGCCATCCACTGCGAATTCCACATGATCCAGCCCGAAGACGTCAGCCAGCAATAGCGGTCCCCCGGGCGCACATCCTTGTGCAGGGACTGTTTGCAGCCCTCCAGCACGATCCCGCCGTGGCCGTGCACGATGGGCTTCGGGTTCCCCGTGGTGCCTGAGGAATAGACGATCCAGAGCGGGTGTTCGAAAGGAACCTGCGCGCTTTCATAAGCCACGTCGGTCTGGGTGAGCGAGTCCCAGGCCACATGCCCCGCCGGCAATTCGCCCACGACAGGCACCGTGACGAACTGACCGACGCTGGGCAAACCGGCCGCGATTTCCGCCAGTATGTCCTGCCGGTCGATCATCTTGCCCGCATGGACATAGCCGTCCTGCGCGATGAGCACCTTGGGCTGGATCTGGCTGAACCGGTCGAGGATCGCGACATGCCCCATATCGGGCGCGCAGAGCGACCAGACCGCACCGATGCTGGCCGTCGCCAGAAAGGCGATGAGCGCGGTTTCCGTATTTGGCAGGATAGCGACCACCCGGTCGCCTTCCTCCACGCCCATCTGGCGCAGATGATGCGCCACGCTGGCCACCTGCGCGCGCAACGCGCCCCAGGTCATTTCACACCGCCCGAAGGTTTCCGACTGCAACACCAGCGCAGGCGTATCCTCCCGGCCCGCCACGTGCTTCATGATCTGGTCAGTGTAGTTGAGCCGCATTCCCGGGCCCCAGACCGCACCGGGCATCTGCCGCTTCGCCAGCACCCGCTCCCACGGCTGGCTGGCGCGCAGATCGAAAAATTCCCAGATCGCGGACCAAAAACCTTCGAGGTCGTCGATGCTCCAACGCCACATCTCGTTGTAATCGGCAAAGCTGAGGCTGCGCTCCTTCTCCAGCCAGCGCATGAACTCAGCCAGTGTCGAGGCTTCGGCGCGTTCCGGCGTGGGCGTCCAGAGGATCTGGGTCATTACTTTAGTGCTCCGTGGACCAATGCCTTCAACTCGGGCCGCGCAGGGTAGGAGCTGGAAGGCGACAACTGGGTAAAGAAGATCACCGACAGGTCGAACACCGGATCGATCCAGAAAAACGTCGAGGCCATGCCGCCCCAGCTGAAATCGCCGATGCTGCCCGGGGCGCGGGCGCGGCCCGGGTCGAGCACCACGGCACCGCCGAGGCCAAAGCCCATACCCTCCATCGGCTGTTCGGCAAAACTAGCCGGCCCCATGGAGGCGATCTCCCCCCGCAGGTGGTTGCGCATCATGAAGCGGAGCGTGGCGGGCGACAGAAGCCCCGCCCCGCCGGTGCGCAGCATCTCGGTGAACTTCAGGTAATCGTCGATGGTCCCCACCAGACCGCCGCCGCCCGATTGCATCTTCGATCCGCGGTATGGCGTCCGGTGCACGTGATCGACCATGCGCAGGGTCTCGCCCCCCTGTTTCGCCTCGTTCAACCCGAAGGCACTGCCCGCAAGCGGCGTATAAAGTGCGGCAAAGCGGTCCTCCATCTCCTGCGGCAGGGCGAACGCGGTTTCCTTCATGCCGAGGGGGGCGAATATCTCTTCCTCGAAAAAGTCGGCGAGCGACTTGCCGGAGACGACTTCGACCACCCGCCCGATCACGTCGATGCCTACCGAATATTCCCAGCGGCTGCCGGGCCGGAAGGCCAGCGGCAGGGCGGCCACCCGGTCCACCATGGGAGCGAGCGTATCGGGGC
>NZ_LWGH01000448.1:0-10467 GCF_001635395.1 Sulfitobacter sp. HI0129
TGGACTGGCATACCCGCAAGGTTCTGTCCTGGCGGATCTCGAACACGCTGGAGGCCGACTTCTGCGTCGAAGCGCTGAACGAGGCCATTCACAAGTTCGGCCCGCCCGAGATAATGAATACGGATCAGGGATCCCAGTTCACCTCTTTCGCCTGGACAGATCGGCTCCGCCGATCAGGCGTGCGGATCTCGATGGATGGAAAAGGCCGTTTCCTCGACAACATCTTCATCGAGAGGCTGTGGCGCACCCTGAAATACGAGTGCGTCTACCTGCATGCCTGGGAGACCGGATCGGAGACGAAAGCAGCCATCCGGAAATGGATGACCTTCTACAACCACCAGCGCCCTCACTCGGCCCTCGGCGGCAAGCCACCGGCGCTGGTCTATTGGCAGAAAAATGATATCAACCAACCCGATCAGCAGGTGCAACGAGTAGCTTAATTTACGCCAGATCCTGTCCAAGAGATGGGGAGTAGCTCAGAGAAAGAATTCCATGCTGCGATAGAGCGACACGCCTGTGAAGGTGCATCGAACGAAGAGCTTGTGTTTGCGTTAGAAAATGCTTGCGACCAGCTTCTATCTCTTCGCGCAGAAGATTTTTGTCCCCAGCCTGGTGACGCTGGTCTGCGTTTGAATATCGATGCTGGTCTACGCTGGTATGCTGCGAGGTTTAGGGATCTCGCTAAGGCCGCGGCGTACATGTAGTCCTGCTTCCCGCCCGTGCCGGATAGCATCCGGCGCGGGTTTTACCCCTGCTGATCTGCCGGCCTAAAACGGGATAGAGAACCCTGGTCCAGGACATTATCGAGCAGCGCAAAAGCGTCGCATCTCCTCAAAAATGAGGAGCAAGAAATGCCAGCTGCAAAGTTAACCAAAGCTACAATGAGCAACGCGCTTAATGCTATCGTCGCAGCGGGTCTGACCCCTGCCAATGTAAACGTTGAGCCCGATGGCTCATTCCGGATCGAAATTCACTCTGTCGAAGTTTGCTTGCCTGCACCATCCGGCGCGACCGACGTAGATCAACCGGAGAAGTTCGAGGACCTCACATGAACCTTAAAAAGAAATATCCCGGGCTCTTAAAGGAGGAGACACCGGCGAAGAACACACGGTGGCGCGTCCGCGTGCTCGGACAAAAGAAACGTCGCATTACGCTATCGGTCGATCCCGATCACCCTGATTTCGACGAGCACTACGATGCCGCACGAGGCGGCAGGAAGCTCGAAGCTAAGGCCCCAGTGAAATCGGTTCGCGGAACGCTGGATGAGCTTTGTGAAAAATACTGCGAAGCACTACCGAAAATGGTGGCTGCGGAAAAGCTTACCCAAGATACTTTGGCAAGCAGAGTGCGAGGATTGAAGCAAGCCTGCGAAGTAACGTTCAAGGGTCGTCGTATGGGCGCCTTGGAGGTCAATCTTCCTAAGCAAGCCTTCGTTCACATTCTGGACAGCTTCGAAGAGCGAACCGGGGCGGCGGACACATGCTTGAAGGCCCTAAAGGCAGCATATCTTTGGGGCGAGGATCGTGGGTTCCCGGAAGACTCTCCGGTTTTTCGGGTTAAGAGCCCTCATGTCGGCAAGGGGGGCGCAAAGGCCTGGACCGAGCAGGATGAAGCAGCATTTCTTGCAAAGCATGGACGTGGCTCGATGGCGCGGCGCTGGTTCTTCTTGTCGAAGAATACGGCCGGCCGGATCGAAGATATTGCCCTACTCGGGCCCGAGAACATCAAATTGAGGGAAGGCCGGGCGTACCTCGGATGGCAGCCAAAGAAGAAGGGTTCGAAATACGTGCTCGTTCCCCTCATGCAGGAGCTTGCAGAAGAGCTGGAACTCGGAAACTGGCACGAGATGACCTTTATTTTGACGGATAAAGGAGAACCGTTCGCATCCAAGAATTCCCTCGGCAACAGGATTGCCAAATGGGTCGTTCAGGCGGGCCTTAAGCGTAAAGTCGAAGTAGAGGATAAGGAGACCGGTGAAACAAAGATCGAAGAACGGGCTGCACGTTCGCAGCACGGTATTCGCAAGGCGACTGCACAGGAGTTGGCGCTTTCTGGCGCGAACGTCTATGAAATCGCGGCACGTCTATCTCACTCCGATTTTAAGTCGTCGGCTCCCTATGTCCAAGATGTCGATAGGGAACGGCTTGTCGAGACTGGCTTTGACCGTGCCCAGAAGGCTCGTCAGGCGCGCAGTGTCCCACGCCACGAAAACCGTGGGACACTTGAGGGCTCGAGCGTCAGTAAATCAAGGGTTTTTGATGATAAGTGGCAGCCCGTAGGGGAATCGAACCCCTCTTTCCAGGTTGAAAACCTGGCGTCCTAACCGATAGACGAACGGGCCACTGTGTGTGCGGTTCATTAGGCAATCGACCGCGGGGGTGCAAGGGGAAATTTTGCGTTCTTCGCGAAAATAGCTGTCAGGCGGGGGCCGCGTCTTCGAGGCGCAGTTGCACGCTGCGTCGCCCGCGCCAGCTGTTGATGTCGAGCCGTCCCGCGAGGTGAAAGCGCGCGCCGCCGTGGGCTTCGAGCGCGGGGCCGAGGGGGCCGTCGAAGGCGCCGAAGAGGATAGCGTCCATCGGGCCGCAGGAGCCGTCGCCGAAGCTGATCTTGAGGTGGTTCGTCCCCACCCGTTTCGCGAAACGTATCTGCATGTCGGCAAAGGCGAAGCGGGGGGCGGGGGCGCCTGCGCCGAAGGGTCCCGCCGTTTCGATCAGGTCCGCCAGATCGATGGTCGCGGCCTGCGGCATCAGCAGCCCGTCGCAGCGCAGGTCCGCCGCCCCGGCGAGATGGGCGCCCTGTTTTGCCAGAAGCTCGGACAGGCGCGCCATGGCGGCCTCCAGCTTGTCTTCCGCCACCGTCAGACCGGCGGCCATCTTGTGTCCGCCGCCCTTGATCAGCAGCCCCTCTGCCGCGAGGCGTTGAATGGGCGCGCCCAGATCGACGCCCGCGACCGAGCGCCCGGACCCCTTGCCGATACCGTCCTCGATGCCGATGACGATGGCGGGGCGGTTGGCGGCCTCCTTCAGGCGGGAGGCGACGATGCCCACGACGCCGGGGTGCCAGCCCGGCCCTGCGGCCCAGACGAGTGGCGCGTCGAAACCGCGGTCTTCGGCCTGGGCGAGGGCGGCGGCCTGTACTCCGGCCTCGACCTCCCGGCGTTCGGCGTTGAGCCGGTCGAGCTTTTCGGCCAGTGCGCCCGCTTCATGGGTATCGACGCAGGACAGCAGCCGTGCGCCCAGATCGGCCTGACCGATGCGCCCGCCCGCATTGATGCGCGGCCCCAGCATATAGCCCAGATGATAGGCGGCGGGGGCGGTATCCATGCGCGCCACATCCGCCAGCGCCGCAAGGCCCGCGCGGTCGCGCCAGCCCATGACGCGCAGGCCCTGTCGCACGAAGGCACGGTTGACGCCGATGAGCGGCGCCACATCGGCCACCGTTGCCAGCGCCACGAGGTCGAGCTGCGACATCAGGTCCGGCCCCTTGCGGCCTGCGGCCCGCAGTTGGCGGCCCGCTTCCACCAGCATCAGGAAGACGACCCCCGCAGCGCAAAGATGCGCCAGCGCGCCGTCTTCGTCCTGCCGGTTCGGGTTCACCACCGCATGGGCGTCGGGCAGGGTTTCCCCGGCCAGGTGATGGTCCAGCACCACCACATCGGCCTCCTGTGCCGCTGCAATCGGCCCGTGGGAAAGCGTGCCGCAATCGACGCAGACGATCAGCCCGTGGTCGCGCGCGAGGCGGGCCATCGCCTCTTCATTCGGGCCATAGCCTTCGTCGATCCTGTCGGGAATATAGAGCGTTGCCTCATGGTCCATGGCGCGCAGCCAACACAGCAGCAATGCCGCCGAACTGCCGCCGTCCACGTCGTAATCCGCGAAGATGGCGATCTTTTCGCGCCGGTCCAGTGCCGCAAGGAAGCGGGAGGCAGCTTTTTCCATGTCCCGCAGGCTGCGCGGGTCGGGCAGCAGCGCCGAGAGAGAGGGGGCCAGAAAGGCCTGTGCTTCCTCGGGCGGCACCTTGCGATGGGCGAGGATACCGCACACGGCGGCGGGCAGGTCGGTTTGCTGCGCCAGCAGTTCGGCGGCCCGCGTCGTTTCGACGTCGGGGCCGATCCAGCGGCGCCCGGACAGGGAACTATGGACGCCGAGAAAGCTCATGCAGGCGGGGGTCTCCGTTCCGGCGGGGCCGATCAGCCGCGTTCCACGGGCGTGCGGTAATTGATGCGACGCACCGATCCCGTCTTGGAACGCATGATCAGTGTTTCGGTCGTCATCCAGCCCGGTTCGCGCTTGACGCCCGGCAGCAGGGTGCCGCCGGTGACGCCGGTCGCGGCAAAGATCACGTCTTCGGTCACCATGTCATCGCGGGAATAGATGCGGTCGAAATCCTCGATCCCGGCCTTGGTCGCGCGGGCCTTTTCGTCGTCGTTGCGGAAGAGCAGGCGGCCATACATCTGCCCGCCCATGCATTTGAGCGCGGCCGCGGCCAGCACGCCTTCGGGGGCGCCGCCCGATCCCATGTACATGTCGATGCCGGTGTCCGGATCGGCGCAATGCATCACGCCGGCCACGTCGCCGTCGGTGATCAGGCGGATGGCCGCACCCGTCTCGCGCACCTGCGCGATCATTTCTTCGTGGCGGGGCCGTTCGAGGATGCAGACCGTGATGTCCGACGGGTCGCAGTCGCGCGTCTTGGCCAGTGCCTTCACGCGCTCGCCCGGGGACATTTCCAGAGTCACCACGTCTTTTTCATAGCCGGGTCCGATCGCCAGCTTGTCCATGTAGACATCGGGCGCGTGCAGCATGGAGCCGCGCGGGCCCATGGCGATGACGGTGAGCGCGTTGGGCATGTCCTTGGCGGTCAGCGTCGTGCCTTCCAGCGGGTCGAGCGCGATGTCCACGCCGGGGCCGTTGCCGGTGCCGACTTCCTCACCGATATAGAGCATCGGCGCCTCGTCCCGTTCGCCTTCGCCGATGACGACCACGCCGGCGATGTCCAGCAGGTTGAGCTGTTCGCGCATGGCGTTGACGGCGGCCTGATCCGCTGCTTTTTCATTGCCGTGTCCCACCAGCCGCGCAGAGGCGATGGCCGCCGCCTCCGACACGCGGGCGAGGCCCAGCGAAAGCATGCGGTCGTGGAATTCGGCGGAAGCGGGCATGGCGGGATCCTCGGTTGGGGTTGTCGCATCCCGTCTAGCGGGGCAGGGGGCAGCGCACAAGCGCCGGGTTCAGACCTCTTCGATGCGCAAGGCCACGACGGGGCCCGCCATGACGCCGGTGCCGTCCATCGCGGCGAGCGCGCGGTCCAGATCGCTGCGGTTGGTCTTGTGCGTGACGATGAGAACCGGGGCCGAAACGTCCGAATGTTCATACTGGCGCATGCGGTTGATGCTGACGCCGGCTTCCCCCAGAACGGCGGCGATCTTGGCCATGGCGCCGGGTTTATCGACGAGGGCCATGCGCAGGTAATAGGGCGCCGGGCGTTGGGACAGGGCAGGCGTGGGGGTCTCCAGCGTGTCGGCGGGCTGGTTGAAGACAGGCCCCGTCCAGCCCCGGGCCAGATCACAGATGTCTGCCATCACGGCACTTGCGGTCGGGCCTTCGCCCGCGCCTGGGCCGCGCAGCACGATCTGGCCCACCGCATGTCCTTCGAGCACGACCATGTTGGTGCCGCCGTCGAGCTGCCCCAAGGGCGAGGTTTCGGGCACGAGGCAGGGCTGCATGCGCTGTTCCAGCCCGCGCCCGGTCTTTTGCGCCACGCCCAGAAGCTTGATCTTGAAGCCCATGTCGGCGGCGGCGCGAATGTCCTCGATGGTGATCTGTTCGATGCCTTCAAGCTGGATGCCGTCGAAATCCACCCGGGTGCCGAAGCTGAGCGCCGAAAGGATCGCCAGTTTATGGGCAGCGTCGATGCCGCCTACGTCAAGCTGCGGATCGGCCTCCAGATAGCCCAGCCCTTCGGCTTCGGCGAAGATATCCTGATAGGATTTCCCGGCGTCTTCCATCCGGGTGAGGATGTAGTTGCACGACCCGTTCATCACCCCCATCACGCGGGTGATCTCGTTCCCGGCGAGGCCTTCGACCAGCGTCTTGATTACCGGGATGCCGCCCGCCACGGCGGCTTCGTAGCGGATGGCCGACCCCTTGGACTCGGCCAGTTCGGCCAGCGCCTGACCGTGGATGGCCAGAAGCGCCTTGTTCGCGGTGACCACCTGTTTGCCCGCACGCAGCGCCGCTTCGGTTGCCTCCTTGGCCGGTCCTTCGGAGCCGCCCATGAGTTCCACGAAAATGTCCACGTCATCGCGCTGTGCCAGTGCGACGGGATCGTCTTCCCAGCCGTAGCCCGCCAGGGATACGCCGCGATCCTTGTTGCGGGACCGGGCGGAGACCGCGGATATCACGATGTCCCGTCCGGTCCGCTGCTTGAGCATGTCGCCATGCTGCCGCAGGATATGGAGCACCCCCATCCCGACCGTGCCCAGACCGGCAATTCCGAGGCGAAGCGGCTGTGACATGGGGGATCCTTTCGGTGGAGCGGTATGATCGGGGATCGGGCGCGGCGGATGCCGTTTGCGATGTCGCAGCGATGTAGCGGAAGCGGCGGCGGCGTGCAACGCGTCTTGGCAGGGGCGGGGTCGGGGCAGGCCGGGTGTGCCGCCTGCGGAGATGTCAGCGCAGTCCGCGTTCCAGCCGGATGCGTTCAGCCCGGGACAGCACCGGGCCCCGCAGTCGGGCCGCGCGGGCGCGCAGCCGCGCTACCCTGTCGTCCAGCCCTGCGCGCGTCGCCACCGGGTCTACACCACCCTCTTTCGCCTCGGCCAGTACCGGCGCGATGGGCACGAGATCGGGGAAGGGCGCCGCTTCGAGTTCGGGGGGGATGGTGCCTTCGAGCGCGGGAAACTGCGCGCAGCCCGCGAGGGGCAGGCAGGCAAGGGCGGCAAGCCTCAGACAGCATCGAAGGTTCATGCGCCGTTCATGCACCAGCCCCGGCAATCGCGCAAGCGGGGGTTTGCATTTGAACGTCCGTTCATTAACCATGGGGCATGGCACGTACCGCTGGTTCGCATTCGGATATTACAGGCCCGAGGGTCCGGGACGCGGCGCTGCGTCTCTTCGCGCGCACGGGCTATGCGGCGGTCTCCATGCGGGCCATCGCGGCAGAGGTCGGCGTGCAGGCCGGTGCGCTCTATAACTACACCGCCGACAAGCAATCGCTGCTCTATGAATTGATGCGCGACCATATGGTCGAGCTGCTGGACGCCGCGCAGGATGACGAGGCGCTGCCACCCGAAGAACGACTGCGCCGCTTCGTCGAGTTTCACATCGCTTTCCACAGCCGCCGCCCCGAGGAAGTCTTCATCGCCTATATGGAGCTGCGCAACCTCACGCCCGAGAACTTCCAGAGGATAGAGGCGCTGCGCCAGCGCTACGAGAGACGGTTGGAACGTATCCTCCGGGACGGGGTGGAAAGCGGCGATTTCTCCATCGGGGATACCCGGATCGTGACCTTTGCCGTCATCGCCATGCTGACCGGCGTGAACGTCTGGTTCAGCGAAGGGGGGCGGCTCAGCCTCGATGAGGTCAAGACGCAATACTGGACGATGGTGCGCAAAGCGGTGCAGCGGGAAGGATAAGGCGGCACGGACCCTGCGGTGAAACGAGGCGTCACAGGGCAGGGATAGGCGGCCTCAGGTACAGGTTATCGATGCGTTTCTGCGGCCGGTTCATCCCCCAAACGCAAAGAAGGAGCCGAGCGCCCGGCGCTTCGGCTCCTCCCCCGATGGGTCAAAGGGTCGCGCGGATCAATGCGCCGGTTTGATGAAGGTCCCATTGCGCAGTTCCTGCATCGCCTGCATCAGCTCTTCGCGCGTGTTCATCACGATGGGGCCGTGCCAGGCGACAGGCTCATCAATGGGCGCGCCGGAGATCAGCAGAAAGCGCACGCCCTCCGGCCCCGCCTGCACTGTCACCTCGTCGCCGGTGCCGAACCGGACGAGCGTGCGGTCCCCCGACATGTCGCGGATGTTCAGCTCCTGCCCGGCGAACTCTTTCTCCAGAAGCACGCCGCCGGGTTTGGAAGCGTCGACGAAAGCACCCGCACCTTCGAAGATATAGGCGAAGGCCCGGCGATAGGTGTCGATGCGGAACGTCTTGCGCACACCGGCAGGCACGAAAACATCGAGGTACTGGGGGTCAGCCGCGATCCCGTCCACCGGACCGGTCTTGCCCCAGAACTCGCCCGTAATGACCTTGACGGTCGTGCCGTCGTCATCGGTGACCACGGGAATATCCGCGGCCTTCACGTCCTGATAGCGTGGCGCTGTCATCTTCTGCGACGAGGGCAGGTTGCCCCATAGCTGGAAACCGTGCATCCGCCCGGTGGCGCTGCCCTGCGGCATTTCCTGATGCATGATGCCCGACCCGGCGGTCATCCACTGGACGTCGCCCGCCCCCAGCAGCCCGGTGTTACCCAGCGAGTCGCCGTGTTCGACGGTTCCGTCCAGCACATAGGTGATGGTTTCGATGCCCCGGTGCGGATGCCAGGGAAAACCCTTGAGGTAGTCTTCGGGCCGTTCATTCCGAAAGTCGTCGAACAGCAGGAACGGGTCGAGCTCGCTCGGATCCTGAAAGCCGAATGCACGGTGCAGTTTCACCCCGGCCCCTTCCATGGTGGGCATGGCGGCGCGGGTCTCTATGGTAGGTCTGAGGGACATGATCCTCTCCTTTTCAGCGGTTGCCCCCAAGATAGGAAGCGAAGGGGGGCGCCACAATCTGTCCGCCCTGCGAGGGGTTGTGCAGCCATGCACAGAAGCGAGGGCGCAGGGGGCAGCCCCTGCGTCGCAAACGGGACAGACCGTTCCCGCGACGGTGCGCGAAGCCTGTGCAAAGGGCAGGGAGCGGCACATGAAAGTTGGATTTATCGGTCTGGGCAACGTCGGGGGCAAGCTGGCGGGCAGCCTGCTGCGCAACGGGACGGACCTCGTCGTACATGACCTCGATGCGGAGCTGGTGGCCGCGAAGGTCGCGAAAGGGGCCGAAGCCGGCATCTCGCCCGCCCAGATGATGCAGGACTGCGACGCGGTCATCACCTGTCTGCCCAGCCCGGCGGCCTCGGACGCGGTGGTGCGCCAGATGCTTCCCCACGTGACCCCCGGCAAGATCTGGATGGAGATGAGCACGACCGATGCCGAAGAGGTCAAGCGCCTCGGGGCTCTGGTGGCCGAACGCGGCGGCGAGGCGGTGGATTGCCCGGTCTCTGGTGGATGCCACCGGGCCGATACGGGCAATATCTCGATCTATGCGGGATGCAGCCGCGACACCTTTGACCGGGTTCTGCCGCTGCTCACCCTGATGGGGCGGCGCGTGCTGCATGTGGGGGAAATCGGCACCTCCAGCGTGCTCAAGGTGATGACGAACTACCTTGCCACGATGAACCTGCTGTCGCTCTGCGAGGCGCTGACAGTGATGAAGGCCGCCGGGATGGACATGGGCATGACCTATGAGGCCATTGCCATGTCCTCGGGCACCTCCTTCGTGCATGAAACCGAAAGCCAGTTGATCCTGTCCGGATCGCGCAACGTCAACTTCACCATGGACCTCATCCAGAAGGACATCGGCCTGTTCCAGAAACTGGCCGACATGCACGGCGTTCCACTGGAACTGTCACCGCTGATGATCTCGATGATGACGGACGGGCAGCGGCGCTATGGCGAACGGGCCCAGTCCGACCGGATGATCGAACGGCTGGAGGAGGCGACCGGCCTGCAGGTGCTGGCCCCGGGCTTCCCCCTCGAACTGGTGGATGACGAGCCCGAAGAACGCGGTTACGAGGTCGTCGTGCGGCGCTGACAGTGCCATCTGCCGCTGACGCGGCGGGCCGGGAAAGCACGCGGCTGCGACCTTCTGCCCCAACGGCAAGCGCGCCGGGGGCGCAAATACCCTTGGCCGAAAAGTTCAGACATGCTTAAATCATGTCTTACGAAAGAGGCAGCCGCCAAGATGTCCGACAGACAACTCAAGCTGGATGATCAGTTGTGTTTCGCGCTCTATGCCGCGACCAATGCGATCACGCGTGCCTACAAGCCGCGGCTGGAGCTGATCGGCCTGACCTATCCCCAGTACCTCGTGATGATGACGCTCTGGCAGCATGGCGCGCTCAATATCCGGCAGATCGGCAAACGACTGAAACTGCCCGCCAATGGCATCACGCCCATGCTCGACCGGCTGGAGGAAGCGGGTTTCATCACCCGCATGCGGGACCGGCGCGACCGGCGTATCGTCAATATCGAACTGACGCCGCGCGGCGCGGAGCTTGAGCAGCAGGCGGCCAATATCCAGCTGGCCGTCGTCTGCGAGACGCAGATGCAGGAAGGCGCGCTCAATAGCCTGCGGAGCGAGTTGCAGGCCTTGACCGAGAAGCTGGAAACCGAAGGCGAGACCACGGACTGACCCGGGCCAGTCCCCGGCT
>NZ_LWGH01000449.1:0-2109 GCF_001635395.1 Sulfitobacter sp. HI0129
TGTCGGCAACTTGGATCATTTCCGTCAATTCCTGGATGCAGACCCCGCAGGGCTACGGCATGAACGACGTGGGCCAGTTCATACCGCTGGACTGGTGGGCCATCGTCTTCAGCCCATCCTTCCCCTACCGGCTGACGCATATGGTGCTGGCCGCCTATCTGACCACTGCGCTGGTGGTGGGGGCCGTGGGGGCCTTGCATCTGCTGCGCGACCGGGCCGACCGACCGAGCCGAAAGATGTTCTCCATGGCGATGTGGATGCTGGCTGTCGTCACGCCGCTGCAAATCGCTGCCGGGGACTTCCACGGCATCAACACGCTTGAGCATCAGCCTGCCAAGGTCATGGCGATGGAGGGTCATTACGACAGCCACCCGGATGGCGCGCCGCTGATCCTTTTCGGTATTCCCAATTCGGAAGAAAAGCGGATCGATTACGCGGTGGAGATCCCGAAGCTGTCGTCGCTGATCCTGAAACATGATCTGGACGCACCCCTCGCCGGGCTGGATACGATCCCCGACGAGGACGAGCCGCCCGTGGGCATTGTCTTCTTCAGTTTCCGCATCATGGTGGGGCTTGGTTTCGCGATGCTTGGCCTTGGTCTCTGGGGGCTGTGGTCGCGCTGGCGGGGCACGTTCTACGAAAGCCGCTGGCTGCACCGCGCCGCGATCTTCATGGGACCGATGGGCTTCGTCGCCGTGCTTGCCGGATGGATCACGACGGAGGTGGGGCGCCAGCCCTTCACCGTCTACGGCATGCTGCGCACGGCCGACAGCCTCGCCCCGATTGCCGCGCCCGCGGTCGCCGCGTCGCTCGTGGCATTCGTGGTGGTCTACTTTTTCGTCTTCGGGGCGGGGACCTATTATATCCTGCGACTGATGCGCCATTCCATCGAACTGGAGGCGGAGGAAGGGCTCCGGCAGGAGCCGCCCACCCGAACGGCGGGCACGACGCCCGCGTCACAGTACCAGGCCCGGAAGGAGAAGCGCCATGCTGGGGCTTGAACTGTCGTTCATCTGGGCGGGCATCATTGCCTTCGCCGTGCTGGTTTACGTTATTCTCGATGGGTTCGATCTGGGGGTGGGCCTTCTGTTCCCGCTCACCAAGGACGAGAAGGAGCGCAACGTGATGATGAACTCCATCTCGCCCATCTGGGACGGGAACGAAACCTGGCTTGTTCTCGGGGGCGGGGGGCTCTTTGCCGTCTTCCCGCTCGCCTATGCCGTGGTGATGCCCGCGCTTTATATGCCGATCATCCTGATGCTTCTGGGGCTGGTGTTCCGCGGGGTCGCATTCGAGTACCGCTGGCGCACCGAACGGTGGAAACCCCTGTGGGACATGGGCTTTTTCGGCGGCTCCATCGTCGCGTCCATGTGTCAGGGCATCGCGCTGGGCGCATTGGTTCAGGGGATCGAGATCGAGAACCGCGCCTATGCGGGAGGTTGGTGGGACTGGCTCACACCATTCTCGCTTCTGACCGGCGTGGCCGTCACGGTGGGATATGCGATGCTCGGGGCCACATGGCTCAACATGAAGCTGGAAGGCCGCATCCAGCGCCATATGCGCAGATTGGCGTGGCCCTTCGCCGCGGCGACACTGATCTTCATGGGGCTGGTGAGCCTCTGGACGCCGTTTCAGGATCCTGAGTATTTCCGCCGTTGGTTCGCCTATCCCACGGCCATCTTCAGCTTCCTCGTGCCGGGCCTGGTACTACTGGCGGCCTATGGTCTGTTGCACGGTTTGCGGCGGCAGGCGGATGTTTTGCCGTTCCTCTGCGCGCTCTCACTCTTCGTGCTGGGCTTTGTGGGTCTTGGGATCAGCTTCTACCCCCATATCGTGCCCCCCGCCCTCACGATCGAGGATGCAGCAGCACCCGACAGTTCGCTTGCCTTTGCATTGGTCGGTACGCTGGTGCTGCTGCCGATGATCCTTGGCTATACCGCCTATGCCTATTGGGTGTTCCGCGGCAAGGTGGACCCGGAGGAAGGATACCACTGATGCGCTGGCTGATGCGTCTGGGCTGGTTCGCGGCGATCTGGATCGGCAGCGTCGCGCTCCTCGGCCTCGTAGCCTATGTCATCCGCAGCGTACTGGTGCCCTAGGCAACGGCCT
>NZ_LWGH01000450.1:0-4139 GCF_001635395.1 Sulfitobacter sp. HI0129
TCGCCCGCCGCGGCTCCAGGAAAGAAGGAAAATAGCTGCCGGTGCGCAGCTTCGGAATCCGCAGTTCCACGTTCCCGGCCCGCGTCTGCCAATCGCGTTCGCGGTAGCCGTTTCTCTGCGCCTTCCGCTCCGGCGTCTTCTGATGATAGTCGGCACCGGTCTTTGCGCCAACCTCCAATTCCATCAGCCTTTCGGCGGCAAAACCGATCATATCTCGAAGAAGATCGGCATCCGCGCTCTTCTCGACAAGCTCTTTCAGGTCCATCATAGGTTTGGTCATCGGGGTCTTCCTTCGGTTCAGGTTGATGTTCGCAACCCGACCTTACCGAAAATTCACCGATGACCACCGCGCCTTTGATGACGTCCTACGGCGCCTCATGAAGGGCGCGGACGCCACCAAAAGCGCTACCAGAAGTTACACCTCTCCCTGGGACAGGACCGCCGAAGACCCCTCCCGACGCCCGAATGACCGGGCCTCGGTTTCCCCAGCCTCCGATGCAGTCGGAACCGGAATACGAGGACGAATTATGGATGATCTTGATGGCCAAATGGCCAACCACCCCCATGCCCACCTGTCTTATCTTTGGGAGGGAGATGTCTTGCCGCCGCCTCTGGCAGACCCCGACGAGCCGATGCGGGTTCTGCCGTCGCACCTGAACAAGCTGGAACTCGGCAAGTCGAGCAGCTCTTGTAAGGTGGCCTATACGACGCGCCTTCATCGCCAGGCTGCCCTTCAGCAGTTTTGGTGCGCCTCTTTTGAAGAAGCACAGGTGTACGAAAACATCGCCGCCAACCCGAATGTGATCGCGTTTCGCGAACAGTTGACCCGTACACCGTACATCAACCTCGCAGGTGAGAGCACCCACACCCTGTGGGATTGCAATACCTTGTTGAAAACCGGCGCCACGTTGCTTGTGTCGGTCAAATACGATGAGAAGGCCAATCGCAAATCCTACCTCGAGGAAGTTGCCAATATCGCCACGCAATGTTCGGCGGATGTCGCGGATCGCGTCCAGGTCTTGTCGCGCTTCAGCTTCCATCCGGCGGCCCGTGAATGCGCGAAAGCCATCCATATGGCCCGCCGTGGCTGGGATCCTGACGCCGATCGGATCGTTCTGGAGGCGGCCAATGATCTGGGGCCTCGCTTCACCTTCTCGGGGCTGATCACGGCCTCGCGGCTTGGGAACGCCGGGCGCGGTTACCGCGCCGCCGCACGCCTGATCGGTGATGGCGACATCGGCAAACACAAACTCGACCTTTTTACCCCCAATACTCAACTATGGAGCAATGCATCATGATGTATTTCGGAAACATTACCGCCTCGGACCGCGTAACCCTGGAAGGTCGCGAGGTCACTCATATCCTGCCTGTGCAGGATAAAAAGAGCAAAGCAATCACCCATTTTCAGTTTTCTGTCGTCAATGACGAGGGAAATGTGGATCTCCGCAAGTTCGAGACCGCGGAAATTCCGCACCTCTTTGACGCAGAAGCGCTGCTTGTGGAGAAGGGGTTTCACAGCATCGCCCGCCAGGAAGAACGCGCCCTTTATGGGGCGACGGAACTCTTTGGGGCCACAAAGAAGCAGCGTGATGCTGTGGATTTGATCATGCAAGCCTGCATCTTGATGGAGCGTTATCGGAACCTGGGCATGAAGCTGACCCGGGATGGGGTGGAAGAGTTTCACACTCTGATGGGCAATGACTATGACACTTATCAGGCGCGGAAACTGTATGGCACTCAGAAGCCGAATTCATCCCAGCGGTTGAAACGGCTGCCGAGCTCGGACACCCTTTTGCGCCATTTCCGCACATATAAGGCAGCAGACAAAAATCCGAATGCCTTTCTGGCTCCTCGCAAGGTGCAGATTGACGCTGCCACCCAAGCGCATGCGGACTTTGTTTACGTCTTGGAACGCCTTGGAGCATATGCAGATGGAACCCGTCCGTCCAAGGTCAAAATCATCACCGTGCTGATCGAGGACCTGAAGCAAATCAATGCTCAGCGAGAGCAGATGGGGGTGACAACAAAGTTCAAAATTTTGTCGCAAAGGACCTATGAGCGCTGGATCGACCAGTATCTGGATCCGTTTCTCGTTGTCATGCAACGTGATGGTTTGGCCGCAGCGCAAAAACAATTTGGCACCTCTGAGGGCGGACGCCAAGCCTCGGTTCCTGGTGAAGTGGTTCAGACGGATGCCTGGCAGTTCCATTTGGTTACTTTGGACGCGACCCGGGAAGAACTCAACAATATGACTGAGGAAGAGCGTGCCCAGGTCAAACGGGTGCGTCGTTGGGTTGTGTTCCTGATGGATATTGCGACGCGGATCATTCTTGGTTTCTCGATTTGCCGGACGCCCAATGAGAATGCCTCTCTGGAGGCATTGCGCATGGCCTATATGGACAAGACTTATCTGTTCCGCGAGATCGGCATCAAAAACTCTGACTGGCACCATAGCTGTCCCATTCAGGAAATTGTCAATGACAACGGATCGGAGTTCGGAAAGCAGCCTTTCGGAGGTGCTCTGTTCTCCCATGCGGCCTATCTGCTTTCCTCCACCCAGATGAACACGGTCGCCGGTGTCTCCAACATGCGTGGTCACATCGAGCGTTTTTTCTGGACCACCGATTTGAAATTGGCCCGGTATTTGCCGGGGTATACGGCGCAAAACCCGCAGGCACGCAATGATCGAAAGCCGAATGCCGAGGCCTGTATCGCCGATGACGAATTGCACACCATTCTGCTGGCATTTGTCGCGGAATATCACAAGACACCCCATCGTGGGCTGAACTACCGGACCCCTGCGGCTGTTTGGGAAGAATTGACCCAAGGGGCCCAATACGATTGCACCCAAATGCCGTCACCGGGTCAGTTGCGCGAGGCTTGCGGTTTTTATGCCAAGGCCAAAGTCGGAGAGGAAGGCATCCGTTATGCGGGGACCGTTTACACCAATGAACGTATCCGTAATGATCGCAAGGCCCGCGTGGTCGACCGTATTGCGGCGCCCGGGCAAACGCTCGAGATCAAAGTCGATCCGTTCGATCTCGGTGGGATTTCTGTTCTTGCCGATGGCGAGTTGATCTCGGTCCGCTGTATCGATCCGAGCATGAGCGGCAAGTCCTTGCGTGTCTGGCAGCAGGAACGCATGCTCGCCCGTCAGCGCATTGAGGCGGAAAACCTTGCGCAGGAAGGGGCCCGCAAAGAGGCCGCGGCAATCTGGGAAAACCTGTCGAAGACCGTCATGCGCCAGTGCGACATCGGTATGGTGGGATATTCGCAGGCCGAGGTCGAACGCGCCGCACGCGAGCTCGATTTTGGCAAGGGCCAGCATGAAAAGCCCTTCATCGGTCGTGCGGAATACCGCGATCCGGTGGATGAGGGTGGTTTCGAAGTCGATCACATCCAGGAAGAAGCGGAACCTGACACACCGACCGGGATGGACCGTTTCCGTTCGAAGGCCAAAGCCCGCAAAAACAAAACCGGGAAAGGACCCCAATAATGGCTGCTCAATTGACGAGTGCTGCGCGTAAGGAATACGCGCAGCAGAACGAAATCGCGGACCGTATCGTTGCCCTTGAAGACCATTTTGAGAAGACAGACGTCTATTGGGGGTTTCGCAAGCGGGTTTTTGGGGTCCTTGCCCAACGTGAAGCCCGCCTGCGGGCCGGAAAAACGGAGCAAAAAGGGGCTGCGTTGATCGGCCCAGCCGGGTCGGGGAAATCGCGGCTGGCCAAGGAGATCATCGCCGAGCACCATGCCTTGGCCGAGGACGCAGACGACCGCCAGTTCGGCTGTCGCATTCTCAGCGTGATTGTGCCCGGTCGGGCCACGGTGAAGGAAACCTTGACCGCCATCCTGAGTGAACTCAAGGTTCCGGTACATACGCGGCGCGATGATGATTATCTTGCCCGTTTGGTCATGGAGTATTTCAAGGAATGCGGGATCGCCGGTCTGCATCTGGACGAGGTGCAGGACAGTGGCCGGTATAAGACCTCAGACAGTATCGAGGTGTTCATCAAACGTTTCCGTAACATGATGCAGCACTCCGAATGGCCGATCTGCATCATCCTCACGGCGACGCCCGAGGGGCGTGCCATGATCAACCACGATCCCACGCTGACCCGGCGTCTTCGCCCGATCGA
>NZ_LWGH01000451.1:0-8350 GCF_001635395.1 Sulfitobacter sp. HI0129
TAATCACGCCCCCACGTCCGGCGCAATGCGTCGCGGCGCAGTGGGCGACAGGCCGCAAGGTGTGGCAGGGGACTGTAACTCCCTCGCGGAGACGCACGCCTGGTTCGATTCCAGGGTCGCCCACCACTTTCCCTAAGACCGATGACTCCGACTGAACAACCCGCAAGTGGACCATGATATTCGGCCCCCAGCCCATTTCTGTCTGTCGCGGTACGGTTTTCACTTTTTTCCAACACACTCTAATTGAATGGAGGCGCTACAAAGATGTCGGAAAAATAAAGCCTCGCCCCCCAGAGATAATCGCTCAGACGCGATTTCTCCTTGACCCTTGAAATTAGCACCGCTAGATATGGTGCAAATTGCAGGGATAAGCACAAAATACCTTGACCCCCACCGATATGTAGCGCAGCTTTATGTTGCGCGGCAGATTCGGAGTGGCTCATGGCATTATCAAATCCTTCCACATTTTTGATCACCGACCCTCTAGCGCAGGACAACGTTGTCCCGACTAAGCCTCTAGGTGTGGAGATGGTCGACCTCGACGACATTCCGTATAGGGCTGAACCTCAAGTCGACTGTGCGTTTTGTATAGTCCATCGGTCACACAGGGATGGATATTTTGCGATCCTCAGCAACGGTCAACGAGCACCCTGCGGAAATTGTTGTGCCGCGAAGTTCGACGCCGTGAAAAAGCAGACAATCGACAAGAACCGCAACCGATTGATACGTGAGCGCGAATGTAGGAATAGAGCACGAGTCCTCTCAGAGGGGGTGCCTATCTTGAAAGAGATGCTCCAGCTCGCCGCCAACACTGAAGACCTTGCAGAACCAGCCAGAGTGATTTTGGGAGAAGTCCTGAATGACGATGCCCGCAAAGACCTTCAGAGCCGAGGCGTTCAAGGCTTAAGTTTCTTAGACGGCTGCCGAGCCAAGCCTGCTTTTGCAAGGTCGGCACTCGACTCCTTACTGAAACTATCGAGCGTATCGAAGGCGGATTATCAAAGGTATTCGGAGAAGAGGCGCCAAGCCGAAGAGCAACTTCGCATAGCCGCGCATTACCACATGGACTGCACTAGCTTCTTCGCTCCAGCTAACTTGGCAGCATTGGAACGCTGGGCCTTGGAGCGTGGGAACTTGTTTGGCGTAAAACAGTTCGAGGCCAAAGAAAATATACTACGCGCCAAGGGTCCTTCCGTATGGCGAAACCTAGAGATCCCCGCCATTTCACCGTCAACGATGTTGCAGAAATTCTGCGCAAACCCGCCCCACATGAATGACGTCTGAAGACAAAGTTTGCCGGATGGGCAGGCCCTCCAAAGTCGTCCACCCTTTTTCTCCATTCACCCCCCCCCACGTGCCCCCAAATGCACGCTTTTGCCATTGAACCATTGCGCCTATAGTTGCGAAAAAACGAAAAGAGCAGCGCGGGCAAAATGGTATCCTCTTCTCCCTCGGGCCAAAATTTCAACGTCGTGGTCGTGGGACAGGACGGGCGCCTTGCCTATGAGGCGCTGCTCTTCGCAGCTTCCCTGCGCCATTCCAGCCCGTCGTTTTCCGGCAGGCTCTTCATCGCGGAACCCCAACCCGGGCCGCTCTGGCCGAAGGACCCGCGCATCTCCGAGCCTGATGTGCGCGCAGCACTGGCCGACCTCGGGGCGGAGTTCGTGCCCTTCGTCTCCCGCCATTTCGGCGCGGCCTATCCCTATGGCAACAAGATCGAAATGTTGCAGGCCCTGCCCGAGGGCGAGCCTTTCGTCTTTTTCGATACCGATACGCTGGTGACGGGCGATCTGGCCTCCGTACCCTTTGACTTCGACCGCCCCGGCGCGTCGCTCCGCCGCGAAGATACATGGCCGAAGCCACAGGTTTACGGGCCGGGATACGCGGGGCTCTGGAAATCGCTCTATGACAAGTTCGGGCTGGATTTCGCCTCCAGCCTCGATCTGGGCCAGCCGGATGAGTACTGGCAGCGGTATCTCTATTTCAACGCCGGTTACTTCTTCTATCGGTGCCCCCATGTCTTCGGGCAGAGGTTTACCGACTACGCGCTGGCTATCCGCGACGACCCCCCGGTGGAGCTTTGCGCGCAATCCTTCGATCCCTGGCTCGATCAGGTCGCCTTGCCGCTGGTGATCCATTCGCTGGGCGGCGGGAGGGACAGCCTGCCGCCCGGCCTGCTGGATGGCGATGTTACCTGCCACTATCGCCTGCTGCCGCTGCTCTATGCCCGCGAAAGCGACCGGGTGATCGACGTGCTGGAAACCATCACCGCGCCCAACAAGCTGAAAAAGGTGCTCAAGGGGTCCAATGCGATCAAGCGGATGGTCTATCAGGGGCGCGGTGCGAAGGTGCGCGATCTTTTCGATCAGAACGCCCTGCCCCGCAAGGAACAGGCGATCCGCAACCGCATCAAGTCCAACGGCTTCTGGATGCGCTGACGCCCCCGCTTCGGGAACGCCCTAGCCTGTGCTATCCTGTCCCCCTTCAACAAATCGGGAGGGGACGATGGCGAAAGCATATCTTATCGCGCACATTCGGGTGCAGGACGCCAAGACGTTCGAGGGGTTCAAATCCGCCTCGGGCGCAGCGCTTCAGAAGCATGGCGGCAGGCCGCTTGTCCGCAACCCCGACCCCGAGATGCGCGAAGGCGATCTGGGCCGGATGACGGTGGTGGTGGAGTTCGACAGCATGGATGCCGCCCGCGCCTTTTACGAGTCGCCCGAATACACCGAGGCGCGGAAGCTGCGCGAAACCTGTTCCGAGACCGACCTTATCCTGGTCGAGGGCCTATAGCATCCTTGTCTGGGGCTGGCCGATCGCCTAACCATTCGGCCAGCTTCAAGGAGGAGACCCCCATGACCGACGGCCCCACTTACGGTTTCGACACGCTTCAGATTCACGCGGGCGCCCGCCCCGACCCGGCCACCGGCGCGCGGCAGACACCGATCTACCAGACGACCGCCTATGTCTTTCGCGATGCCGATCACGCCGCGGCGCTCTTCAATCTTCAGGAAGTCGGCTTCATCTACAGCCGCCTGACGAACCCCACGGTCGCCGTGCTGCAGGAACGTATCGCCACGCTTGAAGGGGGTGTGGGCGCGGTATGCTGCTCCTCGGGTCACGCGGCACAGATCATGGCGCTGTTCCCCCTGATGGGACCGGGCAAGAACATCGTCGCCTCCACCCGTCTTTATGGCGGCACGGTCACCCAGTTCAGCCATACCATCAAGCGGTTCGGCTGGTCCTGCACCTTCGTTGATTTCGACGATCCGGATGCGGTGCGCGCGGCGATCGACGATGACACCCGCGCCGTCTTCGGCGAGGCCATCGCCAATCCGGGTGGCTACATCATGGACGTGCGCGCCATCGCCGACATTGCCGACGAAGCGGGCATTCCGCTCATTATCGACAATACCTCTGCCACGCCGTTCCTGTGCCGCCCCATCGAACACGGCGCCACGCTGGTGGTGCATTCGACGACCAAGTACCTCACCGGCAACGGCACGGTAACCGGCGGCTGCGTGGTTGATTCAGGGAAATTCGACTGGTCGGCCAGCGACAAGTTCCCCTCGCTCAGCGAACCGGAGCCTGCCTATCACGGGCTGAAGTTCCACGAAACCTTCGGCAACCTTGCCTTCACCTTCCACGGTATCGCCATCGGGCTGCGCGATCTGGGCATGACGATGAACCCCCAGGCCGCGCATTACACGCTGATGGGGACCGAAACGCTGTCGCTGCGCATGGAGCGGCATGTGGAGAACGCGACCAAGGTGGCCGAGTGGCTGGAGAAGGACGACCGCGTTGATTACGTCACCTACGCCGGGCTGAAATCCTCACCCTATTATAAGCGCGTGGAAAAGGTCTGCCCGCGCGGGGCGGGTGGTCTCTTCACCTTCGCGGTGAAGGGCGGCTACGAGGCTTGTATCAAGCTGGTGAACGCGCTGGAGATCTTCAGCCATGTGGCGAACCTTGGGGATACGCGGTCGCTCATCATTCATTCGGCGTCCACCACCCACCGGCAGCTTTCCGAAGACCAGCAGATCGCGGCGGGGGCCGGGCCGAACATCGTGCGCGTTTCCATCGGAACGGAGAACGCGGATGATCTTATCGCCGATCTCGATCAGGCGCTGACCAAAGCGGTTTCCTGACCCCCAAAACAAAGAACCGGCGTGCGAGTGCACGCCGGTTCAGATGTCGTGGCAGGGTCTGCCGGTGCTATCACTCGGTTCCGGCAATCTTTTTCGCGCCCTTCACCGCCATTCTGCCGGCGCCGATCGTGCCCTTCACGGCTGTCTTGGCAACGAAGCCCGTCGCGCCAACCGTGTTGTCCACAACGCTTTCCGTGGAACAGGCGGCCACACCCGACAGCATGCCGGTGATACCCAGAACGGCGATCGTCTTACGCAGTTTCATCATGGTCTTTCTCCTCTTTCGCCGCTTCCTTGCGGCATGAGGGGACTTAAAGCGTGGCTATGAATTAGGAAAACGAAAAATATTTGGCGTTAAAGGCAGTTTCGCTTATACATCTGCGCCTATGGACATTACCCTTATCAAAACCTTCATGGAGGTCGCCGCCACCGGCTCCTTCGTCTCGGCCTCCGACAGGCTGTTCGTCACGCAATCCGCCGTCAGCCTGCGGATACAGCGGCTCGAAGACAGCCTTGGCCATCTGCTTTTTACCCGGTCAAAGGCGGGCGCGATCCTCACCCCGGCGGGGCAGGAATTTGAACGCTACGCGCTCAGCCTGCTCAAGATCTGGGAAGAGGCGCGTGCCCAGATCGCCATCCCCGAAGGGTTCAGCCAGACGATCACGCTCGGCGCGCAATATTCGCTCTGGCCGCGCATGGGGTTCCGCTGGATTGACGAGTTGCAAAAGCGCCTGCCGGACCTTTCGGTGCGCGCAGAGGTGGGGATGCCCGACAGGCTTACCCGATTTTTGATCGAAGGGGTCATTCAGGCGGGGCTCACCTATACGCCACAGCTGCGCCCGGGGCTGGAGGTCGACAAGATCATGGAGGACGAATTGATCCTCGTGGCGTCCTGGTCCGATCCCGCGCCGGAGGTCGACGGCCGTTACATCTTTATCGACTGGGGCCCCGAATTTACCCATGCCCATGCGATCGGCATGCCGCATCTGGCCAATACCGGGCTGACGCTCGCCCTCGGGTCGTTGGGGGCCGACTACATCGTGAACCGGCGCGCTGCTGCCTATCTGCCTGCGCGTTCGGTGCAACGATACCTTGATGCCGGGCGGCTGCACCTCGTGCCCGATGCGCCGCGATTCTCCTATCCCGTCCATGTGGTCTGGCGCGACGATCTCGATCCGGACATCGCCCGAGTGGCCAAGCAGAGCCTTCTGCACGTCGCCCAAGGCGCCGAGGACGAGCAGGAGGCGCTGCTCGACCGGCTGGCCGAACTCAGCGAAGTCCATTCCGTCGGCAGATTGGGCGAGGACGGAAAAGGTTCCATGAGTAATGCTTGATACAAACATGATTATTTTGAATTTAACTTAGGTTTGAGACGTTCCTATATGCCCCTCCAGCAGAGATGCTCCCGATCCTTGCAAACGATCGGGTCACCTTTTTTGGGAAAGGAACGACCCCATGATGAACACCCTCAAGATCGCTGCGGTCTCCGCGCTCGCACTTGCCGTCGCGGCCCCTGCCTTCGCGCAGAGCCGTGTCACCGGCATCCAGACGCTGAACGACGACATCGACGATATCACCACCGACGTGAACCGTGACCTGCGCCGTGGTACCGACGCAGAGCGCTTTGGACCCAACGGCGTGGCCCAGGGCTTCCGCGGCTCCTTCGCGCTGTCGGCCTCCGGCACCGACGGCAACACCGACACCGGCGAAATTTCCGGCGCAGGCCGTCTGACCTATGGTATCGGCGACTACAACCACCTCTTCGGCTTTGCCCTTGAGTATGGTGAGTCCAACGGCCGCAAGAGCGAAGAAAAGTTCTTTGCCACCTACGAAGGCAGCCGCTATTTCACCCCCCAGTTCTACGCCTTCGGCCTTGCCCGCGTGCAGTATGACGGTTTCCTGACCTCCAACACCGGTGCTGTGATCAACGGCGAAGAAACCGACGCTTTCATCGGCTTCGGCCCCGGCTACCGCGTCTTCAACCAGCCGAACCACGCATGGCGTGTTCAGGCAGGCCCCGGCGTGCGCTACTACGAAGATGTCAACAACGTGGATGAGACCGAAGTCGGCTTCATCGCAGCGTCGCGCTACTTCTACGGGTTCAACGAAACAGTGTCCTTCACCATGGACACCGACATCCTGGGTTCCGACACCAACACCGTCGTGTCGAACGACGCAGGCGTGAACTTCCGCATGTCCGACAACCTGTCCACCCGCGTGAGCTACCGGACAGACTACAACACAGACCCGACACCGGGCCTGAAATCCACCGACAACACCATCGGCGTCTCGCTGGTGCTGGGCTTCTGATCGAAGCCGGTCAAAGATCGCGAAAGGTACCTCCCTCGGGCCGATCGCGATTTCCGGGAGGGCGGGGTAACCCGTCCTCCCTCTCCGTTTCTCGGGATGCGCCGCCGCCTCACTGCGTGGGCAGAATCTCGAAGACCATCGTCACGTCCGACCGGACGGTGACCTCTCCGCTTTCGATAGCGGCCCCCATATCGCTGCGCATCTGGGCCATTTCCATCTGCGCGGGCCGCGGCCCCCGGCTCGATTCCGTGATCCGCACCACGGGGCCGAGGTTCAGGTTCGCCGCATCGGCCAGCGTTTCGGCCCGTAGCATCGCATCGGCGACCGCGCGCTTGCGCGCCTCCGCCAGGGCGGCGGTATCGTCGCGCAGCTCAAACGCGATGCCCTGAAAGTCATTCGCCCCCACCGACAGGACGCCATCCAGCACCGCACCCACCTGCGTCAGGTCACGGACCTGCACGGTGACGGAGTTTCCCGCCTCATAGGCCACCACGGCGGGGCCGCTTTCCCGCAGCGGTTCCTGATCGCCGAAAACGGGCCGCAGGTAGAAGCGGCTGGTCTGCCGGTCCCGTGCCGCGATCCCCAGGCTATCCAGTTCCGCCACGATCCGCGCCACCGCGCCGGTCACGGCAGTCATCGCCTCTGACGCCTCGGGCGCGCGCTCCGTCACGCCCAATGTGATTGTCGCCGTATCCGGGGCCAGCGTGACGCTGCCCTCCCCCGTGACGATCACGCCGCGTTCGGCGTCCTGCGCCCAGACGGCGCCCGCCGCCAGCAGCCAGACCGCTGCGGCCCATTTCAGTGTTCGTTGCATTCCCGCGCCCTCCTTTTTGCGTGACCGGTATGCCCGCCAGACTGCGCCTTGCGCCGCCACTTGCAACCCCTTCCGCGACCCGTCCCCCCACCGGGCGGGACAGTGCGCGGGAACCGGCGCGATCCCGCCTGCCGCCCTTCCCATAGGCGCGCCGCTGTTCTATTCTGCGCCAAAGGCCGCGAAGGCCCCCTTCGCGATGTCCCGCAACCAGCAGGTCCTGTGACGATGAAGCCTGAATTTACCCTATCCCTGTCCTTCGAGGGCATCCGCGTTCTGCACCGCACCGAGGCCGGCTGGCAACTTGTCGGAGAGGTCGCGCTGGACGACGCGGACATGCCGGGCGCGCTTTCCGCGCTGCGCGCAGAGGCAGACCGGCTGGAATCGCCGGATGCGCTTTGCAAGATCCTCGTGCCCAACAGCCAGATCCGCTACATGACGATCGAGACCCCCGGCGCGGATACCAAGGCGCGCCGCGCGGCCGCCGCCAAGGCACTGGAAGGCGCCACGCCCTATGCGGTGTCCGATCTGATCTACGACATTTCCGCCGAGGGGGATGAAACCCACATCGCCGCCGTCGCACGCGAAACGCTGACGGAGGCCGAAGCCTTCGCCGTCGAACATGGCTTCCGCCCGGTAAGCTTCGTCGCCGCCCCGGAGGAGAACGACTTCGGCGGGGAACCCTTCTTCGGCGTGACCCGGGCCGCCGTTTCCCTGCTGTCGCCCGGCGAACAGGTGGAACCCGATACCACCCCTGTGACCCTATCCGCTTCGGACGGCGAGCCAGCGCAGCCCGACCCGCAGGAAACCCCCGCGCCGGAGCCTGATAGCGTGCCCGATCGCTTCCGCCCGGAAACCCCGGATGAAACCCAGCCGGACGAACCGGCCACGACTCCGCAGCCCGATGATCCCGCCCCGGCAGAGCCGCCTTCCGAAGCGCCCGATCGCGACCCCGAAGAGATCCCGGACCGTACGCCCGAACCCGACCAGCCGGACGGCCCCCGCGAACGCCCGCCGAGCGAGCCAGAACCCGCGCCGCAACCCAGCGACCCGGAGGGCCCCGACACCCCGACGGAGGTGC
>NZ_LWGH01000452.1:0-6381 GCF_001635395.1 Sulfitobacter sp. HI0129
GTGGGCGTGGCCGCGATGGAGGTCTGCCGCCCGGTTCCCTTCTCTGCCGGGCGCCGTCCGTTTTTCTGAACATTTCCACTTTGCCGAAGGACGCTCCCCATGTGCGCCGACACGCCCCCCGACTATAAAAATACGCTGAACCTGCCGAAGACGGATTTCCCCATGCGGGCCGGATTGCCCAACCGCGAGCCGGGCTGGCTGGAGCGTTGGGAGCGGATCGGCGTCTATGACCGGCTGCGGGAGAAAAAGGGGCGGGAGCCCTTCACCCTGCATGACGGGCCTCCTTATGCGAACGGCAACCTTCATATCGGCCACGCGCTGAACAAGACGATCAAGGACATGATCGTGCGCAGCCATCAGATGATGGGACGGGATGCGCGTTATATCCCCGGGTGGGACTGCCACGGCTTGCCCATCGAATGGAAGATCGAGGAGCAGTACCGCAAGAAGGGCCGGGACAAGGATCAGGTCCCCGTCAACGAATTCCGCGCTGAGTGCCGCCAGTTCGCGGCCTCATGGGTCGATGTGCAGCGCGAGGAGTTCAAGCGGCTGGGGATCACCGGGAACTGGGGCGATCCCTATCTGACCATGGATTTCCACGCCGAGCGCGTGATCGCCGAGGAGTTCATGAAGTTCCTCATGAACGGCACGCTTTATCAGGGCTCCAAGCCCGTTATGTGGTCGCCTGTGGAAAAGACCGCGCTGGCCGAGGCGGAGGTCGAGTATCATGACAAGGAAAGCTTCACGATCTGGGTGAAGTTCAAGGTCGTGGGTGAAAGCGAACTGGCTGGTGCCCATGTCGTTATCTGGACGACGACCCCATGGACGATGCCTTCGAACAAGGCGGTCGTTTACGGCGAGGGTATTTCCTACGGGCTCTATGAGGTTACCGGCACGCCCGACGAATGCTGGGCCGAGGTGGGGCAGCGCTATTTGCTGGCCGATAACCTCGCCGCTGACGTATTCGCGCGCGCCCGGCTTGAAGAGGGCCAGTGGAAGCGGGTGCGCGATGTCCCGGCGGAGGCGTTGCAGGGCCTGCAGTTGATGCATCCGCTCGCAGGTGTCGACGGCGGCAAGGGCGAATGGGACGGGTTGCGCGATTTCCGCGCCGCCGATTTCGTGACGGACACCGAAGGAACCGGGTTTGTCCATTGCGCGCCCTCCCACGGTCTGGAGGAATACGAGCTTTACCGTGACCTTGGCATGCTGGGCGAGGTGATCACCTACAACGTCATGGAAGACGGCCGTTTCCGGGACGATCTGCCGTTCTTCGGCGGGAAGGCGATCCTGAAGCCCAATGGCAAGGAGGGCAATGCCAACGCCGCGGTGATCGACAAGCTGGCAGAGGTTGGCGGGCTGCTCGCGCGGGGTAAGATCAAACACTCCTACCCGCATTCCTGGCGCTCCAAGGCGCCGGTCATCTACCGCAACACCGCCCAGTGGTTCGCCGCCATCGACAAACCCGTGGGCGACGGGCTGGACATGCACGGCAAGACGATCCGTGAACGGGCGCTGACAGAGATCGACAACGTGAACTGGGTGCCCCGGTCCGGTCGCAACCGGCTCTATTCGATGATGGAAGCGCGCCCTGACTGGGTGTTGTCGCGGCAGCGGGCCTGGGGCGTGCCCCTGACCTGTTTCGTGAAGAAAGGCGCCCTGCCGACGGATGAGGATTTCCTTCTGCGCAACGAAGAGGTCAACGCGCGTATCGTCGAGGCCTTCGAGGCCGAGGGCGCGGATGTCTGGTACGAAGACGGTGCCAAGGACCGGTTCCTGAGCGGTATCGTGGACCCCGAGGCGTACGAACAGATCTTCGACATTCTCGATGTCTGGTTCGATTCCGGCTCCACCCATGCCTTCGTTCTGCGCGACCGGGAGGACGGGTCCGAAGACGGCATCGCGGATGTCTACATGGAGGGCACCGATCAGCATCGGGGCTGGTTCCATTCATCCCTGTTGCAGTCGGTGGGCACAATGGGGCGTGCGCCCTATCGCAACGTGGTGACCCACGGCTTCACGCTGGACGAGAAGGGCATGAAAATGTCCAAATCCATCGGGAACACCATCGTGCCCGACCAGATCGTCAAACAGTATGGCGCCGATATCCTGCGGCTCTGGGTGGCGCAGACCGACTATACAGCCGATCAGCGCATCGGGCCCGAAATCCTCAAGGGGGTTGCCGACAGCTATCGCCGGCTCCGCAACACCATGCGATACATGCTGGGGGCGCTTTCCGACTACAGCGAAGATGACCGCATCGCCCCCGAGGACATGCCCGAGCTTGAACGCTTCGTGCTGCACCGGCTGGCGGAGTTGGACAAGACGGTGCGCGAAGGCTATGCCCGCTACGATTTCCAAGGGGTCTTTCAGGCGATCTTCACCTTTGCCACGCTCGACCTGTCGGCCTTCTACTTCGATATCCGCAAGGACGTGCTTTATTGCGATGGCGACACGGTGCAGCGCCGGGCCGCGCGGACGGTGCTCGACATCCTGTTCCACCGTCTGACGACCTGGCTCGCGCCGATCCTCGTCTTCACGATGGAGGAGGTGTGGCTCGACCGCTTCCCTGGGGACGACAGCTCCGTGCATCTTGTGGATATTCCCGAGACTCCGAAGCACTGGCTGAACGGTGAACTGGCGGCGAAATGGACGGCGATCCGCCGTGCCCGGCGCGTGGTGACGGCTGCGCTGGAAGTGCAGCGGACGGAAAAGGTTATCGGATCATCGCTCGAAGCGGCGCCGATCGTGCATGTGGAGGATGGGGGGACTCTTGACGCCCTGCGCGACGTGCCCTTCGCGGATATCTGCATTACCTCCGACGTGCAGCTGACGCAAGATCCCGCCCCGGCGGAGGCGTTCCGCCTGAGCGAGGTGCCGGGGATCGGCGTGGTCTTCGAGAAGGCGCAGGGCGATAAATGCCAGCGCTGCTGGAAGATCCTGCCGGACGTTGGCACGCATGAGCATCCCGGCCTGTGCAAACGCTGTGACGACGCCGTCTCGGAGTGAGATTGCCCAAGAGATCGCGCGCCAGCTTTCGGCGCGCGGTCCCGGCAAGAGCATCTGCCCCTCCGAGGTCGCGCGGGTGCTGGCGGACGACTGGCGCGGGTTGATGGATGAGGTCCGGGCCGCCGCGGGCGAGATGATGCGCGACGGGCGTTTACGCGTTACGCAGGGCGATGCCGACGTGGACCCCGAAGAGGCCAGCGGGCCGATACGCCTGCGGCTTCCACAGGATGAACGGCGCCCATGACACCGGGCAGAGCGATAGCGTTCAGGCGGTAGCGTCGCGCGGCGGAATGATTTGTTGGGCGATGCCGGCGAAGATCAGGTAGATCGAGGTCACGACCAGACCCCAATGCGCCCAGCTTTGCGGATGGAAATCGACCCATGCGGCCCAGCCGGCAAAGAACGTCCAGGCCAGCGCCATTGGCAATGTCACTGCCCGCCAACGCTCCGTCCGGACCGGGTGGACGAATTTCAAAGGCAGGAACATCGTGATCGCAAGGAAGGTCACAAGGATGAGGCTGATCCACCATTCGGGCTTCAGCGCGAAGAGCACCAGCACGAGCATGTTCCAGCAGCCGGGAAAGCCGGAAAAGGAATTGTCCTTTGTCTTCATCCGGGTATCGGCAAAATAAAGCGCACTGGCGAAGGTGATGATGATGATCATCACCCAACCGCTCCAGCCGTCCATCAGCCCGGATTCGAACAGGGCAAAGGCCGGGATGAAGACGTAGGTGAGGTAGTCGATGATGAGGTCGAGCAGAACGCCATCGAATTCCGGCGCATATTGTTTGACGTCGTATTTTCGCGCCAGCGGTCCGTCGATCCCGTCCACGAAGAAGGCGATGACCAGCCACAGGAACATCATGCTCCAGTCCAGATTGACGGCAGCGAGCATCGCCAGCATCGCGAAGACTGCGCCTGTCGCGGTGAACAGATGGACGAAGAGAGCGGACATTTCTTTTGACATGTGCCTGCATCGCAAATCCGCCGCCGGTATGCAAAAGGAAAAGCACGCGTGGCGCTGCCTGTCCGGGTTGACGACTGCGGCGATTCCCACTAAAGCCAGCGGACGAATTCAGGGTCGCCGTGCGCGGCCCCCCTGCGCCATTGCCCGGATCGCCGGCAAGTGGCGATAGCAAAAGGATAAACCCATGTCGCGCCGCTGCGAATTGACCGGAAAAGGCCCGATGACGGGCAACAACGTAAGCCACGCCAACAACCGCACACGCCGGCGGTTCTTGCCCAACCTGAACGACGTGACCCTGCAGTCCGAAGCACTGGGTCGCAGCTTCAAGTTCCGCATTTCGGCTTCCGCGCTGCGCAGCGTCGATCACCGCGGCGGGCTGGACAAGTACCTCGCCAAGGCGAAGGACGCTGATCTTTCCGCCAACGCGCTGAAGGTCAAGAAGGCGATTGAGAAGTCGGGCAGCGAAGCCGAAGTGCTTTCCTGATAGGCGCCTCCCGCGCTTGAAAATTTCGATAGCCCCGGCTGGTTTCAGCCGGGGTTTTTCTTTGTTCCCGTCGCCATGTCTGGGCAGTAGGGCGAGGGGGAACGCAGGCGGGCAGGAGGGCTAGAACGGCAGGTCGGTTCGGGACGCTACCGTGCCCTGTGCCTTGCCGGTCAGTTCTTCCACCCAGCGGGCAACCGTCTGCGATGCGGGGCCGGTGCGATGCTCCGCGAACTGGTTGCCGATCACGGACCGTTCGAGGTTGAATTCGATGGTATGGGCCCCGGCGCGCCGCGCCTCGGAGACGAAGCCCGCCGCCGGGTATACATTGCCGGACGTGCCGATGGAGGCGAAAACCTCCGCCTCTGACAGATGATCGAATATCTCTTCCATCCGGTAGGGCATCTCACCGAACCAGACGATATCGGGCCGGGCGGTGGGCTGTGCGCAGCGGGGGCAGGCGTCGCCCACCTTCATGACCGAGGGGGCTTCCCAGCGGTGCCCGCAGGTGGCGCAGAGGGCTGATTTCAGGCTTCCGTGCATGTGGATGACAGCGCGGGAGCCGCCCCGTTCATGCAGATCATCCACGTTCTGCGTGACGACCAGCACCTCCCCGGGGAAAGCCTCCTCCAGACGGGCGAGTGCGCGGTGTGCCGCATTGGGTTCCGCCTTTGCCGCCTGAGCGCGGCGGGTGTTGTAAAAGGCGATGACCGTTTCGGGGTCGCGCGCATAGCCTTCGGGGGTGGCGACATCCTCCACCCGGTGCTGCGCCCAGAGCCCATCTTCCGCCCGGAAGGTTTCCAACCCGCTTTCGGCGGAAATGCCCGCGCCCGTCAGTATCACGATCCTGCTCATCCGATTGCCTTTCCGCCCGGTTCCATGCAATTCAACCAGCAAGTACCGGAGCGTGCAAGCGCCGCCCCACGCACCGTTTTCCGCCGGAGGCTTTCATGAAAATCGCAACTGCCGCCTATCCGCTCGACGTGCTGCAAAGCTGGTCGCACTACGAAGACAAGCTGTCCGGCTGGGTGGGGGAGGCTGCCAGGGAGGGCGCGGATTTGCTCGTCTTTCCTGAATACGGCGCGATGGAGCTTGCCACGTTGGCGGGACAGGAAGTCGCCGGTGATTTCGAAGCATCGCTCTACGCAGTGTCGGACCGTATGGCGGATGCCAATGCGCTGCACTTTAGGCTCGCGGCTGAACATGGCGTTCATATCGTCGCCGCCTCAGGGCCTGCAGCCACGACGGAAAGACCGGTCAACCGCGCCCGGCTGATCACACCCTCGGGCAAGATCGGTGTGCAGGACAAGCAGATCATGACCCGTTTCGAGCGGGAGGAATGGGGCGTTATCGGCGGCGGGCCACTGCAGGTCTTTGATACCGAACTGGGCCGCATCGGCATTCTGATCTGCTATGACAGCGAATTTCCCCTCTTGGGGCGGGCCCTGCGTGATTGCGATATCATCTGCGTGCCCAGCGTGACGGAAGCCATGGCGGGATACTGGCGCGTGCGCATCGGCTCGATGGCGCGTGCGTTGGAAAATCAGTGCGTTACCGCGATGTCTTCGGTTGTCGGACCGGCGTCATGGTCCGACGCGCTGGGGGATTCCTTTGGCGCGGGCGGCATTTTCTGCCCGCCCGACACGGGATTTCCCGAAACCGGCGTGCTGGCCGCAGGCGATATCTGTGTGCCCGGCTGGACCTTTGCCGAAGTGGACCTTGCGCAGGTTGCTCATGTCAGGGCAGAGGGGGTCGTGCTCAACCGGGACCACTGGGCCGACCAGACCGGCCGTGACGGGACGGCGATAAACGTCACCTTGCGTTGAATCGCACTTGAAATACCCCTTAAATGTGCCCATCTAGGCCTGCGCCCCGAGTCCGAGGGCGGATAGGTAGAAGGAGAAACCATGGCCAAGGAAGATACGCT
>NZ_LWGH01000453.1:0-7827 GCF_001635395.1 Sulfitobacter sp. HI0129
CGCGAGTTTCAGGTCCGGCGACAGGTCGCGCCGGTTCACCGGGGCATCCGGCAGCCTGAACCCGCCTTCGGCCTTCTTTTCCAGATCCCACCACCAGGTCTTTACCGGGTTCAGCCCGCCCCGGCCAAGCGCATCGTCCAGCCGCGCCAGCACAGGTGCCGCGCGGGGGATATGCGTCGCAGCCCAGCGAAAGGGTGCTTCGGCAAAGAGACCTTCGAGGTTCCAGGGGCAGGTTTTCATGCATCTTCCGCACATGGCACCGCCCTGATTGGTGATGCGATAGGTGGCGCAACGCTGACTGTCGGACTTCCAGATCTCGTAGCCGTTGAACATGGTCTTCGGGCCTGCCGTAATGGCCCCCGACGGGCATTCGCGTGCGCATTTGTTGCAGGACGCGCAAAACCGTTGGAGGCCGAAATCGATGGGTTTGTCGTGGACAAGTGGCAGCGATGTCGTCACCACGCCGGATTTGAGCCGTGGTCCCAGATAGGGGTTGAGGATGACTTCACCGATGCGGCTTACCTCGCCAAGGCCCGCAAGCAGCAGAAGCGGTGGTTGCAGCACGTCGCCGTCCATAACCGTATGGGCCTTTGCCGGATGGCCGAGCGCACGCAGATGGCCCGCCAGCACACCCCCGAGGATTGCAAAGCGCAGATAGGCGCGCATCGACTGGGCGGCGCTGATCCAGTCATCGCCGCTGGCCCCTTCCATCGTGTCGTAGCCCTGGTCGACGATGAGGCTGAGCGCCTGATCGTGGGGCGGTTCGATCGGAGTTCCGGTGGCGTCATGGCTGTACCACGCCCAGTCCGGGCAGGCGGATGTGCCGGCGGCATCGGCGCCGAGGAAGTGGCTCGCCGCCTTGAGCGCGTCGGCGGCCTGCTGCGGTTCGATGGGATGCCGCTGTGCCGCGACGGGGCCGTCCTGCAACAGGATGAGCGCGCCCAGCAGCCTGCGCTGCGCGGCGGAGGGCGCCGTCTTGGTCACGTGGTGGCCGCCCTTCATCGCGGTCTGCACCTTTTCGCCCATGTCGCCGAACTGCCCCCGGGCGAACATGTCCGCCCGTTTCGGCACCCGGGGCACGTTCGGTTCGTCGATATAGGTGGTGGGGACATCCACCCGCTTGAGCTTCTCGAAGGGGTGCGGGCCCATCGCGAAGTCCCGTCCTATATAGGGATCGGCCGCCGCCGTGCCCCGGCGCGGTCGGCGGCGCGCAAAAGCGGGTTGTTGGTCGAGCGGGGCCAGCGGCGCGTCGCTGGCGAGCGCGAGATCGGTGGTCACAAGGGCAAGGCCGAAGCGTGTTCCCACAAAGGGAGCCGTCAGAATGCCTTCTTCGTTGGTGGCAAGGCCGGCGTGCAGGGCGAGTTGCTCCATCGCCACATCCCGCGCCGTGGGGGTATGGGCCCGCGCGTCGTAGCCCAAAACCCGGAGGTATTCGGCCAGTACCACCGCATTTTCGCTCGCACGCAGCGAGGCCCGTTCGACCTGCGCGTCAGCGATCCACTCCACTCCCGACTCATCGGGGCGTGGGTCGCGGGGCCATGCGCTAAGGCAGACAATGGCGTAGGCGTGGCTTTCGGGCAGGGCGCCTTCAGGTGCCTGAACGTGGTCGCGCAGATCGGCCAGCACCACGTCCACGCCCGCCGCCAGCGATGCGGTCTGGCCTGCCAGCAGTTCACTGGCCTGCGACAGCGTGTCGGGGTCGCGGTGCGGCGCAGCAAGCCGGGCGGTCTGCGGCAGCGCACAGATGCCCATCATCGACGCGTCGTGAAAATATCCGAAGGCCTTGATGTGACGGGCGCGCGCCGTCAGGTCCGTGGGGATGTCGGCGCGCGCGGGATTGGCCTTGCCGTCCCGCAGCGCATCCATCATCGCCTGATAGGGACGCATGGCGTTGGCGATGTTTTGGGGCGTATCCGGGCGGGAAAACCGGGGGACAGGCAGGCGGCTGGGTGGCGCGCCCGCCGGCAGGCCCGCCACCCGGCGCAGCCGTTCGAGGGGGTAGGGCCCGAGATCAACGGGGCGTCGCCTGTCGGAAAAGAACTTCATCCCTGTGAGGTGCCACAGGCCAGCGGCTAATGCCAGCGTCCCCGTGTCTGACCGCCGCTTGACAGCTTCGGGCACCCGGTCACATGATCCGGACCATAGGAGGAGTTTCAACATGACAGTGTTCAATCGTCGCCAGACCCTGCTGACAATGGGGGCTGCAACGGCTGTGGGTCTTGCCGCACCGGCGCTGGCCCAGCCGCGCAAGATCACGGTGGGCGCGCTGCGTTTCACCAGCCACGCGGGCAGCTTCGTCGCGGTGGAGCGCGGCTATTTCAAAGAGGCCGGGCTGGATGTGGAACTGCGGTTCTTCGACGCCGCGCAGCCCATGGCGGTGGCCATCGCCAGCGGCGATGTCGACTACGCCATCACCGCGATTTCCGGCGGGCTCGTCTCGTTGGCGCAGAAGGGAGCGATCAAGGTGATCGGCGGCGCATTGCAGGAAGAAGTCGGCATCGACGGGCAGAAGTTTCTTGTGTCCGATGCGGCCTATCAGGCCGGGATCACGGCGCCCGGGCTGCTCGACGGGAAGAGCTTCGGTGTCACGCAGACGGGGTCCTCTTTCCACTACATGGGTTCCAAGATGGCCGAGGCGGAAGGCATCAGCCTGACCTACAAGCCGCTGCAGAAGGTCGGTGCCATCATCGGCGCCCTGAAATCCGCGCAGATCGACGCATGGTCCATCGTGCCCCATATCGCAAAGCCGCTGGCGGAATCAGGTGCCGTTCATATCATCGGCGACGTGGCGACCTATCTGCCGGACTATCAGGTTACGACCGTCTTCACCTCTACCAAGAATGCCGAGAGTGAACAGCAGATGACGCAGGACTTCATCGGGGCCTATTCGAAGGGTGTGGCCGATTACAACGATGCGATGATCACAAAGTCGGGCGGCGAAGACGGTGTCATGGCCATGGTCGATCTGATCCATCAATACGTCTATACCGACAGGCCCAGGGAGAAGGCGGCGCCGTCGATCATCAACGGTACCATGCGGCTGAACGAAGGGGCCGCGATGAACGTCGCCTCTATCGCGGATCAGCTGAGCTGGTTCCAGTCCGAAGGGCTGGTGGATGCGGACATCACGCTCGAGACCCTGATCGATACCTCATACGTCAAGACGCTGGGCGTTTGACCTACGCCTGCCGGTTTTGGGGCGGGTGGTTGCAGTCCGCCCCCCGGTATCGGAAAGAGCGGTATGGACCTGCGCCTCGATCATGTGAGCCATCTCTATGGCGATACCGAAGTTCTGCGTGATATCACGCTGGATATTCCGTCGGGGCGGATCGTCTGTATCGTGGGGCCATCGGGCTGTGGCAAATCAACCTTGTTACGCATACTGGGCGGGCTTGAACGCCCCAGCGCGGGGCGGGTGCTGCAGGTGGGGTCGCCGCCGCCGGATTGTCTCAACGCGCTGACATATGTCTTTCAGGATTTCGCGCTGTTGCCCTGGCGCAGCGTCGCCCAAAATGTCTCCCTCGTGCTGGAGGATCACCGGCTGGGGCGCGACCGGAGGGAAGACATCGTGACCGACGTATTGGCGCGCACCAAACTGTCGGATTTCGCGCATGCCCTGCCAAAGCAGCTTTCGGGCGGGATGAAACAGCGCGTCGCGATTGCGCGGGCGCTGGCGGTCAATCCGGCGGTGATGCTGATGGACGAGCCGCTGAGCGCGCTCGACAGTCAGACCCGCGAATTGCTGATGGACGATCTGATCACGCTCTGGACCCGGGAGCCTTTCACGGCTGTCTACGTCACCCATAATTTGTCAGAGGCGGTACGGCTGGGCCACCGCATCGTCGTTCTGTCCCGTAGGCCGGGACAGATCAGGGAGATCGTCGAACTGGACCGCCCGCTGGCCGAGAGGCAGCCGGGGGATGCGGATCTGGAGGCAACACAGGGGCATCTGTGGTCTCTCATGCGGAATGAGGCCGCGGCAGCGGACGCGGAGCTGATGGATGTCTGAAAGCGCGCGCGAGGTTCCCTTTCGCGGGGGCGGTTTCGTATCCCGGCCCCGGCGCTGGATCGGCCTTGCGGTATTCGTCCTGTTGCTGGCGCTGGCGGAATGGGGCACGCGCACGGGTGCGATTTCGGCGCTGACCCTGCCCCGGCCGAGCGATGTGGCGCTGACCTTCGTGGAGCTTTACGACTCCGGCATGCTGTTTGCCCATCTGGTGCCCTCGCTCACCCGGCTGGCGGTGGGGGCCAGCATCGGGGTGGTGCTCGGCGTTTCCATCGGGGTTGCCATCGGGCTATTCAGCCATGTGCGGGCAGGGCTGACCCCGCTTGTCGCGGCCCTGTTTCCGATCCCCAAGATCGCCTTGCTGCCGCTCTTCGTCATCTGGTTCGGCATTGATGAGGCCAGCAAATACGCGTTGATCGCATTCGGAACTTTCACACCCACGGTGGTGGCGACCTATGCCGCCGTCGATAACGTGGACCGCACGCTGATCCGCATGGGTCAGAGCTTTGGCCTGCGGTGGAGTTCGATCGTGCGCAAGATCGTCCTGCCCGGGGCCATGCCCGGTATCCTATCGGGCCTGCGGATCAGCCTTGCCATCGCCATCATCCTGCTGGTCGCGGCGGAGATGTTGGGCGCGCAACACGGGATCGGAGCCTATATCCTTGAAGCGGGCAGCCTTTATGATCTGGAAAGGTTGTTCGCCGGGGTGGTCATCCTATCCGTTCTCGGGGTTCTGGTGAGCGCCGCGGTTGCGGCGGTCGAACGCAGGGTGTTGCGCTGGCGGGTCTGATGGACCGGGGGCCAGCCCCCGGACCCCCGGAGTATTGCCGAAAGGGTGAAGGCCAGGTGCATCCCGAATTTGGGTTGCGACCCGCCGACGCATGGGCGGGTGGCGTGGAACCGGCGCATCGCGCACCGGGTTATGCCTGCGTATCTACGGAGGCATCGAATGGCGAAATACAGCGAAGGCGACCGGGTCGAGTGGGACTGGGGGAAGGGGACCGGAAGCGGTAAGGTCCAGAAGACCTACACCCAGAAGATCACCCGAAAGATCAAGGGGAGCGAGATCACGCGGGACGGTTCCGACGAAGATCCTGCGCTTTATATCGAACAGGAAGACGGGGACGGGGTGCTGAAGCTGTCTTCCGAAGTGCGCAAGGCCTGACACCGTGGTGCCGGCGGACCTCGTTTACTACACGGACGCACAGCCGGGGATCACCCGGCTGCGCCGGGGGCGGGGTTTCACCTATCGGGCACCCGACGGCACCACCATCGCGCGGGGCCCGGAGCGGGAACGGCTGGAGGCGCTGGCCGTCCCGCCGGCTTATGAAGACGTGTGGATGTGCCCGCTGCCCAACGGCCATTTGCAGGCGACCGGGATCGATGCCCGGCAGCGCAAGCAATATCGCTATCACGTGGAGTGGTCCGCGCATCAGTCGGAGACGAAATTCGCCTCTCTGGCAGAGTTCGGTCACCTCTTGCCGCGTTTGCGGCGGCGTGTGCTGAAGGATCTGGAGGAAGAGGCGGGGGATCGTATCTTCGCGCTTGCCAGTGCCGTGGCGCTGATCGACAGGACATCCATCCGGGTCGGCAATCCCGACTATACCGAGGCCAACGGCACCTATGGCGCACTTACCCTGCGGCGCAAACATGTGAAGCTGGAGAGCGATACGATCCAGCTGCGCTACACCGCCAAGGGCGGCAAGAAGGTGCGCCGGCAAATGAAGGACCGGACGCTTGCACGGGTGTTGGAGAAAACCGCCGACCTTCCCGGGGCAGAGCTTCTTACATGGGTCGATGACGGGGGGGAGGTTCGTTCGCTCAATTCAGGGGCTCTGAACGGCTATATCGCGGAGGCCGCGGGGCAGGAGGGGGTGACTGCCAAGACCTTCCGCACCTGGGCAGGGACGCTTGCCGCCTTCGAGATCGCGGAAAAGGGGGCCGCGACGATCAAGGCGATGGCCGAAGCGGCGGCGGAACGGTTGTCGAATACGCCGACTGTTGCACGCAACAGCTATATCCACCCGTCTGTCATTGAACTGGCGGGGCAGGACCCGCTGACGCTTGAGCCGGAGGGCATGACGGGCCTTTTCGCCGCGGAACGGCGCATGCTGACCTATCTGGAGCAGTGCTGATCAGGTTCCGGCCACCGACGGGTGGTGGCTAAGGAGTTACTTATCTCGGATCTTTCAGTTCAATTCACCACGGCGGTCAGGACGATTTCGCCTTCCATATAGGTCGCGTCATGGGCTTCGCCTTCGAAGCGGGCGGGGGTTGTTTCGTCCAGCAGCAGGGTAAAGCTGCCATCAACGGGAATCTTGTCGCTCGACCATTCCTTAGTCGGCGCACCCACCACATGCTCTGAAAAGGACGCGTTGTAAAAGACGATCGAGTCGCCGGTCTTTGCGTAGACCGTGGGCGGGAAATAGGCGCCATTGAGAATCTGGACTTCGTGCACTTCGGCCAGGGCGCCGCTTGCTCCTGTCAGGAAGGCCGCACTTGCCAATGCGAAGCGGATATTGCGCATGTTATGAGACATCATGGTGCTCCTCGCGAAACGGCCCCACCCGGTATCGGACACATTTTCGTATAACCTGAATCGGGCAAAAATGAGGCGGGTAGCCTTGTTTCGCGGGCCGGATGCTCAGACAGCAGTGTCATCCTGCTGGGCGACTTCGCTGTGCAGCCAGTCCAGAAACGAGGTGAGCGCCCCTGACTTTTCGCGCTCCTGCGGCCAGACAAGATAATAGCTGCCGATGCTCTGGGTGGTATGCCGCGACGCGAGCACCAGCTGCCCCTCCGCCAGATAGGGCCGGGCGAAGAACGTCGGCAGCAATGCCACGCCGAGGCCATGGATCGCGGCCTGCGCCATGGTCGAGAACTGGTCAAACATCATGCCGGTTTGCGGCGTTTCATCGATCCCATGGGCCGACAGCCAACGGGCCCAGCCGCGCGGGCGCGTTTCCAGATGCAGCAGCGGATGGGCAAGCATGTCTTCCGCCGAATCGATCGGTTCGGCGATCAGGCCGGGGGCGCAGACGGGAACCACGGTTTCGGGCATCAGCGGCAGGTAATCGACGCCCGGCCAATCCTCGAACCCGAAATGGATGGCAGCGTCGAACCGGCTGCCCTGGAAAGAGAAGGGCTGCAACCGGGTCGAAAGGTTCACCGTCACTTCGGGATGGCTTTGCCCGAAATCCTTGAGGCGGGGGGCCAGCCAATGCATGCCGAAGGCGGGCAGGATCGCGAGGTTCAGTGTGCCGCCAAGCGGGTTGGCCCGCACCGATAGCGATGCCTGTGCGAGCTGGGCGAGGATATCGCGGACCCGCAGCACGTATTGCTGCCCCGCCGGCGTCAGGACCAGTTGCCGACCCTGCCGGTCCAGCAGGCGGACGTCCAACTGGCTTTCGAGCGTCTTGAGCTGGCGGCTGATCGCGCTTTGGGTCAGGGCCAGTTCGCTTGCCGCCCTTGTGGCTGATCCCAGGCGCGCGACAGCTTCGAAAGCCAGCAGCGCCGAGATCGAGGGCAGAAACCTGCGCGGGGCCAACATATGACTTTTACTCATAGGTTCAGAATAAAGCATCGATAGAGTTATCGGCCCGGATTTGCAATACTGGTCCCTGAACGCAGCCTTTGAAAGGAAATGCCATGAATGCCGAAGCACCCATCCTGAAAGCCAAGGATGCCCCCGATCTGGGTAATTTCGACTGGGCGGATCCGTTCCGCCTGTCCGACCAGCTCAGCGAAGATGAGCGGATGATCCAGGAAAGCGCCCGTGCCTATGCGCAGGAAAAGCTGCAACCGCGGGTTATCGAAGCCTT
>NZ_LWGH01000454.1:0-11695 GCF_001635395.1 Sulfitobacter sp. HI0129
GGGGAGCGAAATCAAGACGCTGGACGTGGGATTGCCGCAGGGGATCAACGCGACAATCGACGAAGCGACCTTCAACCTCACGGGCTACGGCTTCTTCATCGACAACCTCGACATCATCGCCTCCATCGTGGCAGCCGTGCTGGTGATCGTACTGGTGCTCTTCGCCCAGTATACCAAACAGGGCCGTGCCATGCGCGCCGTGGCGGACGACCATCAGGCCGCGCTGTCGGTGGGTGTTTCGCTCAACTTCATCTGGATCCTTGTCTGGTCGCTCGCGGGTTTCGTGGCCCTCGTGGCCGGGATCATGTGGGGTACCAAGTCGGGCGTGCAGTTCTCGCTTTCGCTCATCGCGTTGAAGGCCTTGCCGGTGCTGATGCTGGGGGGGTTCACCTCCATCCCGGGCGCCATCGTCGGCGGGCTGATCATCGGGGTTGGCGAAAAGCTTTTCGAGTTCCTGATCGGGGCGCCGTTCCTTGGCGGTGCCACCGAGAACTGGTTCGCCTACATGCTGGCGCTGGTGTTCCTTGTTTTCCGTCCGCAGGGCCTTTTCGGGGAGAAGATCATTGAACGGGTTTGAACAGCACGAACCCGCCGGGGCGCTGCCCCGGACCCCGGGATTTGATACCATTTGGAAGATAAGGGAGCGGTCCGATGTTCTATCGTGAAGCCGGCGATTTCAGCACCACCTACGCGCAGGATCAGCAAACCTTTCCGATCAAGTTCGACCGCTATCGCTACTACGCGGTGCTGTTCGTGGCGCTGTTCGTCATTCCCTTCGTTGTTAACGACTATTGGGTGAACTCGCTGTTCATGCCCTTCCTGATATATGCCATCGCGGCAATCGGGCTGAACATTCTGGTGGGATATTGCGGTCAGGTGAGCCTTGGAACCGGGGGGTTCATGGCGGTGGGTGCCTATGCGAGCTACAAGCTGATGACGGCCTTTCCGGATGTCAGCATGTTCATCCACGTCCTGCTGGCTGGTGTCATCACCGCCGGCGTCGGGGTTCTGTTCGGCCTGCCGTCGCTGCGGATCAAGGGGTTCTACCTCGCCGTGGCGACGCTGGCGGCGCAGTTCTTTCTGGTCTGGCTCTTCAACCGGGTGCCGTGGTTCTACAACTACTCGGCTTCGGGCCAGATCTCCGCGCCCGAGCGGGATACCTTCGGGATCCTGATCACGGGGGCCAATACCCAGGCCTGGGCCACCTATACCTTTTGCCTGATCTTCACGATCTTCTCGGCCATCGTCGCGCGCAACCTGACGCGCGGTTCGGTCGGGCGGAAGTGGATGGCGATCCGCGACATGGACATCGCGGCGGAAATCATCGGGGTGAACCCGCTGCGCGCCAAACTGACCGCCTTTGCCGTCTCATCGTTCTTCATCGGCATCTCGGGGGCGCTTTTTTTCGCGATCTACCTCGGCGCGGTCGAGGTGGGCGAGGTCTTCGGCATCACCAAATCGTTCCTTGTGCTCTTCATGATCATCATCGGAGGGTTGGGGTCCATCTTCGGCTCTTTCGCCGGGGCCGCCTTCCTTGTGCTGTTGCCGGTGCTCTTGAAGATCGTCGGAGTGGACTGGCTGGGATGGCCCACGGATATCGTGGCGCATCTGCAGCTTGTGATCGTCGGGGCGCTGATCATCGTCTTCCTGATCGCGGAACCGCACGGGCTGGCGCAGCTTTGGCGCGTGGCCAAGGAGAAACTGAGATTGTGGCCGTTCCCGCACTAGGGGACGATCCAACATGAGGCGGGGTACAGCCCGCCCATCATCATAGCCGGATCATCCCGGCACTATCGGATAATATCCAAGGGAGGAAACACCGATGAGATTGAAAATGAAACTGGGCACGATGGCCGTCGCGGCCCTCATGACGGCGGGTGCGCCGGCGATGGCGGAGCTTGTCTTTCCGTCGCTGAGCTACCGGACCGGCCCCTACGCGGCTGGCGGCATCCCCTTCGCCGATGGCTATGCCGATTATTTCACGCTGCTGAACGAGCGCGACGGCGGTATCGGCGGCGAGATGACCCGCGTGCCGGAGTGCGAGACGGCCTACAACACAGAGAAGGGCGTCGAGTGCTACGAATCCACCAAGGGCGAAGGCGCCCTAGTGTATCAGCCGCTGTCCACCGGTATCACCTACCAGCTGATCCCCAAGGTCACGGCAGATGACATTCCGATGCTGACATCCGGTCTGGGCCGGACATCAGCGAAGAACGGCGCCACCTTCAGCCATGTCTTCAACTTCCCGGCGAACTACTGGGACGGGGCCTCGGTCGCGATCAAGCATATCCTCGAAGAGGAAGGCGGCGACATCAGCGACAAGAAGATCGCGCTGGTCTATCACAACTCCGCCTACGGCAAGGAGCCGATCCGCACCCTGCAGGAGCTGAGCAAAAAGCACGGTTTCGAATTGGTCGAAGTACCGGTGGATCACCCCGGTCAGGAACAGAAGAGCCAGTGGCTGCAGATCCGTCGCGACAAGCCGGACTACGTGATCATGTACGGCTGGGGCGTGATGAACCAGGTCGCCGTTCAGGAAGCCGCCAATATCCGCTTCCCGATGGACAAGTTCATCGGCATCTGGTGGTCCGGTTCGGAGAACGACGTTCTGCCTGCGGGTGACAAGGCCGATGGCTACAAAGCGCTGACGTTCCACAACGTGGGCAGCGACTATCCGCTCTACGACGACCTGCAGAAATACGTTTATGACGCGGGCAAAGCCGCCGGTAACGGCGATCAGACGGGTACGGTCCTCTACAACCGGGGCGTCTATGCCGCGATGCTCGTGGCGGAAGCTGCGAAAACCGCGCAGGAGATTCACGGCACGTCCGCAATCACCGCAAGCCAGATGCGCGACGGCATGGAGAACCTGAACATCACCGAGGCGAAGATGGCCGAACTGGGCCTGCCGAACTTCGGGCCTGAGTTCCAGGTGTCCTGTGAGAACCACGGCGGAAACGGCTTCGTCGCCGTCACCCAGTGGGACGCGGAAGCGCAGGAATGGAAGCTTGTCAGCGATTTCATGCAGTCCGATCAGGACGTGATCCAGCCGCTGATCGATGAGGACTCGAGCGCATATGCGTCCGAGAACAACATCGAGAACACCTGCAGCTAAACCAACAGGACCCGGCCGGCACAGCGCCGGCCGGGTCTTTCCACTCGATGAACGAAGGTCTGCCAGATGCTGGATACTGCGCCCGTAGCGAATGAAGCCGTCACCGAGAACGTTCTCGAGGTGAACAATATCGAGGTGATCTACAACCACGTGATCCTCGTTCTGAAGGGCGTGAGCCTGAATGTGCCCAAGGGGGGCATTACCGCCATCCTCGGGGGAAACGGTGCTGGCAAGACCACAACGCTGAAAGCGATCAGCGGGCTTCTGGCCTCGGAGCGGGGCGAAGTCACGAAAGGCTCCATCAAGTATCGTGGTGAGCCGATACAGCATACCGATCCCGCCGAGACCGTGAAGCGCGGTGTCGTGCAGGTCATGGAAGGCCGCCATTGCTTCGAGCACCTCACCGTGGAGGAAAACCTTCTGACCGGTGCCTATACCCGCAACGATGGCAAGGCCGCGATCCAGAGAGACCTTGAAATGGTCTACGATTATTTTCCCCGCCTGCGCGAGCGGCGTCGGTCGCAAGCGGGCTATACCTCTGGCGGGGAACAGCAGATGTGTGCCATCGGGCGCGCCCTGATGTCCCGGCCGGAGACGATTCTGCTGGACGAACCCAGCATGGGTCTGGCGCCGCAGCTCGTCGAACAGATTTTCGAGATCGTCAAATCGGTGAACGAAAAGGAAGGTGTGACCTTTCTCTTGGCAGAGCAGAATACCAACGTCGCCCTGCGGTTTGCCCATTACGGATACATCCTTGAATCCGGTCGCGTCGTGATGGACGGCCCGGCCGCGGACCTGCGGGAAAACCAGGACGTCAAGGAATTCTACCTCGGCATGTCGGACGAGGGGCGCAAGTCATTCCGCGATGTGCGGTCCTATCGCCGCCGCAAGCGCTGGCTGAGCTAAGGCGCCCCCCCGACGACGCATCCTTTCTGGCCTTCCGCAATGTGAGTGAGCCCATGTCCAAGACTTCCCCGTACGACGCGTTGGAGCGTCGCAGCGCCGAGGCCCGCGCCGATGATCTGGCCCGCGCCCTGCCGGAGCAGATCACACGAGCCCGGTCCTTGGCTGGCTATGAGGGAACGTTGGCCGATTTGCCCGCTTCGGATATCCGCTCGGTTGCCGATCTGGCCGCACTCCCCGTGCTGCGAAAGTCGGACCTGAGTGCTGCGCAGGCCAAGAATCCGCCCTTCGGGGGCTATACGACGAAACCCGCGCATGAGTTTACCCATGTGTTCCAGTCGCCGGGTCCCATCTATGAACCGTCGAGCGATGCGCCCGACTGGTGGCGGATGGGGCGGTTTCTTCACGCGGTGGGGATCGGGGCGCAAGATATCGTCCAGAATTGTTTTGGCTACCACCTGACCCCTGCGGGCGCGATGTTCGAATCGGGCGCGCGCGCGGTCCAGGCGACGGTCATCCCCGCGGGAACCGGCCAGACCGAACTGCAGGTGGCCGCCGCCCGCGACATCGGCGCCACCGCCTACGCCGGGACGCCCGATTACTTGAAGGTGATACTGGAGAAAGCGGACCAGATGGGGGTGAGCCTCGGCATCACGAAGGCCGCCGTCGGGGGCGGGGCGCTCTTCCCCTCCTTGCGCAGCTATTACGCGGACCGGGGCATTCGCTGCATGCAGTGTTATGCCACGGCGGACCTCGGCAACATCGCCTATGAAAGCGAGGCGATGGAGGGGATGATCGTGGACGAAGGTGTCATCCTCGAGATCGTGACGCCCGGCACCGGCAACCCCGTGCCTGAGGGCGAGGTGGGCGAAGTGGTCGTGACGACGCTGAACCCGGATTATCCGCTGATCCGTTTTGCTACGGGCGATCTTTCCGCCGTGATGAAAGGGGAAAGCCCCTGTGGCCGGACCAACATGCGCATCAAGGGCTGGATGGGTCGCGCGGACCAGACAACGAAGATCAAGGGCATGTTCGTGCGGCCCGAGCAGGTCGCCGCCTTGGTCGCCCAGCACGAAGAGATCACCCGTGTCCGCGTTGTGGCCAGCCGCAGTGGCGAACAGGACCAGATGACGGTTCGCATCGAATCGCCCGCCGACAACAGCGATGCCTATGCCCAGTCGGTATCCCAGCTTTTGAAGCTGAAGGGCCAGATCGAGATCGTCGCACCTGGAAGCTTGCCGAAGGACGGGTTGGTGATCGAGGACCAGCGCAGCTATGACTGACCGCTCTGACTGTTAGCGCATGGTCGGCCCTTCGTGATGCGGGGGGTAAGCCACCTCGGTTTTACGTGATCTGGCAGTGCTGCGACCCTGCTGCTTCTGGCATCTTCCGGCAAAATGGAAGAAAGAGGGCGCATGAGCGTGTCTTCTCCCGATATGGAAGCGCCCCGCCAGCGGGCGCGTGACGGTCTGCGAGGGCTGGCGGCCACCGCCATCTTCGTTGCGGTCATCTGTGCGTTGCCGATGCTTGCGGTGGTGATCGCAGCCATCAGCGGCGGGACCTCGACCGTCGAACATCTGATCAACACGGTTCTCGGGCGCTACGTTGTCACGACATTGATCCTCGTGGGGCTTGTGGGGGCCGGGACGCTGATCACCGGGGTTGGCACTGCCTGGCTGGTCACGATGACCCGGTTTCCCGGCGCGAAGGTGCTGGAAGTCGCGCTGGTGCTGCCCTTGGCCTTTCCGGCCTATGTGCTCGCATACGCCTATACACAGGTACTGGACCATCCCGGCATCGTACAGTCGGTGCTGCGGGATGTGACGGGGTGGGGCCCCCGGGATTACTGGTTCCCCGAAATCAGGTCGGTTGGCGGTGCCGCCGCCATGCTGATCTTCGTGCTTTATCCTTATGTCTACCTGCTGGCGCGGGCGGCGTTCCTGCAGCAAAGCGGTACCACCTTTCTGGCAGCCCGGGCGCTGGGGTCGAGCGCATGGGCCGCGTTCTTCAAGGTGAGCCTGCCTTTGGCCCGCCCCGCAATCGCCGGGGGCGTGCTGCTCGCGGTGATGGAGACGATCGCAGACTTCGGGACGGTCGCCTATTTCGGCGTCCAGACCTTTGCGACCGGCATTTATACAAGCTGGTTTTCATTGTTCGACCGGGCCGCGGCGGCGCAACTCGCGCTCTGTCTGCTTAGCTTCGCGCTGCTGCTCGCCATGCTGGAGCGGGTGCAGCGCGGACGGGCGAAATACCATGATCCGGCCCGGCGCACGCAGGCCATGCAGCCTGTCCGGCTACGGGGCTGGCAGGGGGCTGCAGCCTTTGCGGCCTGTGGGATTCCGGTGTTGCTTGGCGCGCTCTTGCCCGTGGGCATTCTGCTTTCGATGGGAATCGGGTCTGAACAGAACCTGCTGAGCCCGCGCTATCTCGGCTTTATCCGCAACTCCGTCACTCTGGCCGGTGTTGCAGCACTGCTGACGGTACTGGCGGCGATCAGCGTCGGTTTCTTCCAGCGGCTGCGCCCCGGACCTGTTTCGCATACAGCCGGATACGTCGCGCGGCTGGGGTATGCCGTGCCGGGCGGGGTGATCGCGGTGGGGCTGCTGGTGCCCTTCGCGGCCTTTGACAACGCTTTGGACGCATGGATGCGCGCCACCTTCGACTATTCCACCGGGTTGTTGATTACGGGATCCATCTGGCTGCTGGTGACCGCCTATCTGGTTCGGTTCCTCGCGGCGGCACTGGGCGCCTATGAGGGCGGGCAGGCGATGGTCCATGCGAACATGGATGCCGCCGCGCGGTCGCTGGGTCAGACCCCCGTGGGCACGCTGCGCCGCGTCCACCTGCCCATACTCGCACCCAGCCTGCTGACTGCGCTGCTGATCGTCTTTGTCGATGTGATGAAGGAGCTTCCCGCCACGCTGATCATGCGGCCCTTCAACTACGACACGCTCGCCGTTCAGGCCTATCGCCTTGCCAGTGATGAGCGGCTGGACGGTGCCGCCGTCCCGAGCCTCGTGATCGTGGCGATGGGGCTGCTGCCGGTGATCCTGATCTGCCGTCAGGTTGGTCGCCAACGCTGAACGGGGCGCCAATGCGAAAACGCCGCCCCCGAAGGGACGGCGCATGTCGGTACTCAGCTTAACCAGCGATTATTCCCAACCGACCGAGTCGAAAATCTTCTGTGCGGTAGAGATGTTCTCTGCCACTTCGGAGAGGTTCACGTCATCCGCCTTGAAGCTGCCGAGCTTTTCGACGGAGGGGGCAAGCTCCACACCTTCCACCACGGGGAATTCATCATTGCCGTCGGAGAAGTATTTCTGGGCGGAGTCGGATGCGAGGTACTCAAGGAACTTCTTCGCGTTCTCGGGGTGGGGTGCATTGGCTGCCACACCGCCGCCTGAGAGGTTCATGTGGGCGCCGTTGCCTTCCTGATCGGGCCAGACCCAACCGATCTGGTCGATCTCTGCGCTGACACCTTCGACATCGGTGCGGATTGCCCGTGCAAAGTAGTAGGAGTTGGAGACCGCGATGTCACATTCGCCCGAAACGATGCCGCGCAGTTGGTCGGTATCGCCGCCCTGCGGCGCGCGGGCCATGTTATCCACGACGCCTTTCGCCCATTCCGTCGCTGCTTCTTCGCCCTCATGGGTGATGATGGCGGCCAACAGGGTCTGGTTATAGGCGTTGGATGAGGAGCGGATGCAGACCTGGCCTTTGTAGGCAGGATCGGCGAGGTCGAGGTAAGTCTGCGGAGGCTCCTTCACCGCGTCCTTGTTGTAGAAGATGATCCGCGCGCGCTGGGACAATCCGAACCACTGGTTGTCATCGTCCTGAAGGTTCGCGGGCACCCGCTCTTCGAGCGTTTCGCTCTCGATGGCTTGCAGCAGGCCCATATCCTTGGCGCGCTTCAGGCGGCTTGTATCGACGGTGAGCAGGACATCGGCAGGCGAATTCGCGCCTTCGGCTTCCATCCGGGCCAGAAGCTCATCTGCCTTGCCTTCGATGCGGTTGATGGTGATGCCGGTCTGCTCTGTAAAGTCGCTGTAGAGCCGTTCATCGGTATCGTAGTGACGCGATGAATAAAGGTTCAGTTCTTCCTGTGCCAGGGCGGGAAATGCGGTGGCAAGGGCCAGAAGTGCGGTTGAGGTCGTGCGCAATAGGGTCATGAAAGCTCTCTTGCAGGGGTTTCGGTTTGTCTTACTGAAATAGTAAGAAACAGATTCCCGAACCCCCTGCAAGTCTTTCCGACAAATTTTGTCAGGTTATTCCTGATCGTCCTTCTGCAGCTTGTCCTGCGTGCGATGTTCGAAGTCCGACGCATCGTGACGCTCGTGAAGCTGCTTGGACAGGTCGTCGCCGAATGCCTTGTTGACCATGCGACCACGGCTCACGGCCGGGCGCGCGTCGATCTGCTTGGCCCACCGCAGCACATGTTCGTAGGATTCCACATCGAGGAACTTGGCCGCACTATAGAGCCGACCCAGAACCAGTTGCCCGTACCAGGACCAGACCGCCATGTCGGCAATGGAATATTCCCGGGCGAGATAGTCGTTATCCGCGAGCCGACGGTTCAGCACATCAAGCTGCCGCTTCGTTTCCATGGTGAAACGGTTGATGGGATATTCGTATTTTTCCGGCGCATAGGCATAGAAATGGCCAAAACCGCCGCCGAGGTAGGGCGCACTGCCCATCTGCCAGAAAAGCCAGCTCAGTGCCTCGGTCCTGTCGGCCGGGTTCTTTGGCAGGAACGCATCGAACTTTTCGGCAAGGTAAAGCAGGATCGCGCCAGATTCGAAGACGCGCTGGGGCTGGTCGCCGGAATGGTCCATCAAGGCGGGGATCTTGGAGTTCGGATTGGCTTCGACGAAGCCTGAGCCGAATTGCTCACCTTCGGAGATGTCGATCAGCCACGCGTCGTATTCGGCATCCTTGTGCCCCGCCTCAAGCAGTTCCTCGAACATGACCGTCACCTTGACGCCGTTGGGCGTGGCCAGCGAATAAAGCTGGAAAGGATGTTTGCCGACCTGCAGTTCCTTGTCGTGGGTGGGCCCGGCGATCGGTCGGTTAATGTTGGCGAACTTGCCGCCGCTTTCTGCATCCCATTCCCAGACCTCGGGCGGGGTGTAATCGGAACTGTCGGTCATATTCGGGCCTTTCCTCAATGTGTTTTCCCAACCCAACGTGGGTTCTTCGGGATGATTATCAACGCAAAAGGCCGCCCCGAAGGGCGGCCTTTGGAATGAATTGGCGGTGGCTCAGCCCTGACGGGCTTTGAACCGACGCTGTGTCTTGTTGATCACGTAGACGCGGCCTTTGCGACGCACAACACGGCAATCGCGATGCCGGTTCTTGAGCGAGCGGAGCGAATTGCGAACCTTCATGGTCGTCTCCTCATGTCGTGGCGCGGGCCAGCGCCGGGTTGCGGGCGACCCGAAGCAATCGGGCCAGTGAAACAGGTGGTGGGCGATACTGGGATCGAACCAGTGACCCCTTCGATGTCAACGAAGTGCTCTACCGCTGAGCTAATCACCCCCTATGTAACGCGAAACTTCGATGCCCCAAACAAAAACGGGGCGCGAAATTCCGCGCCGGTTCCGGTCCTATAAAAGGAGTCGACAGCATGATCAAGGGCTTTTGGCTTTGGAAAAACATGCGCTATGTAAGCGGTATGGACCTGTAACCCGCTTTCGAGAAGGACAGCCATGCCGAAGGTCGCCTACGAAGTGCTGCACCCGGACCAGAACCGGTCCTGCGTCGTGTTCGCGTCGCCGCATTCGGGGCGGGATTACCCGTTTTCCTTCCTGCGGTCTTCGGTGCTGGACGAACATAGCATCAGATCCTCGGAAGACGCCTTTGTGGATCATCTGTTCGAATGTGCACCGCGCTATGGGGCGGCTTTCATCAAGGCGGGGGCACCCCGGGCTTTCGTGGATATGAACAGGTCAGAGGATGAGCTGGACCCGGCCCTCATCGAAGGAGTGCGCAGGCAGGGGCACAACCCGCGCGTCGCCTCTGGGCTTGGCGTGATCCCGCGAGTGGTGGCCAATGGCCGCTCCATCTACAACGGGAAGATGTCCCAATGGGAAGCGCATCGGCGGATCAGGATCTACTGGAAGCCCTACCACGAGATGCTGCAGCGCCTGCTGGACAGGGCGCATGACCGGCATGGGCAGGCCATCCTGATCGATTGCCATTCCATGCCCCACGAGGCGATGGATGGAATCGCACGTTCCGGCGTGCGCCGGCCCGACGTCGTCTTGGGCGACAGGTTCGGTTCCGCCGCCAGCGGAGAGGTCGTCGACCGGGTGGAGGCGGCCCTCGTACGCGCCGGTTTCACCGTGACGCGCAATGCGCCTTTTGCTGGGGCCTATATCACCCAGGCCTACGGACGCCCCGCACGCGGCCAGCACGCGGTACAGATAGAGATCGACCGCTCCCTCTATATGAACGAGGCGCTGATCCGGCCCAACGGGAATTTCGAAAAGGTCCAGCGGGCGCTGGAAGACGTCGTGGGCGAAATCGCGGGGATCGGGCAGGGACGTGTGCCGTTGGCAGCCGAATAGCGTCAGCGCAGCGCGCGGCCTTTGACGATCGCCCTGTCGCCGAACCGGTTGCGAATCGCGTCTGTCGCCTTTTCCGCCTTACCCCGCTGGGCGGCGCCGGGATCCAGCAAATCACCCGAAAGGTCCGCCCCGTCCGAGGGGGAGAGTTCGGATATCCCGCATCCGAGCAGGCGGAATGGCCCCGGGGCTTCGACCTGATCGAAGAGGCCCCGCGCCGTGCGATAGATCCGATCCGCGAGCTGAGTGGGTTCGCGCAGGGAGACGCGACGCGTCAGTATCTTGAAGTCTGACGTCTTGAGTTTCAGCGTCACGACGCGCCCAGCGAGCCCCTTTTCCTTCGCGCGGTCCGCGACTTTCTGAGACATGCGCCAGATATGACCGTCCAATGCTTCGCGGTCCGCCGTATCCTCGGCAAAGGTCGTCTCGTTGGATATGGAGCGCGTGGGTTCATGGGCGCTGACGCGACGGTGGTCCTGCCCCCGGGCGAGGTGCCACAGGCGCTCTCCGGTGCTGCCGAACCGCGCGATGAGCGCCGTCTTTTCCCAGCGCAGCAGATCCGCGAAGGTGCGGATACCGGCTTTTTCCAACGCGCTCTGGGTAACCGCGCCCACGCCCCATATCAGGCCGACCGGCTTGTCCCGCAGAAACGCCGCCGTGTCCGCCACACCGATCACGGAAAACCCCTGCGGCTTGTTGATGTCGGATGCCACCTTTGCCAGAAACTTGTTGTGGCTGAGGCCGATGGAGCCGGTCAGACCCAGTTCGGTCTTCATCCGCTTCACCAGACGCGCAAGCATCACCGCGGGCGGTGCGCCATGCAACCGGGTGGTTCCCGTCATGTCGAGGAAGGCCTCATCAAGCGACAGGGGCTGCACGGCGGGTGTGAGCTCTTCCATCATGCTTCGGATCGCGCGGCTCGCTTCGACATAGGCCTGCATCCGGGGTTTGACGATCACTGCTTCGGGGCAGAGCTTGAGCGCCTGAAACATCGGCATCGCGGACCGCACGCCCCTGATCCGGGCGACATAGCAAGCAGTCGAAACCACACCCCGCCGCCCGCCGCCGATGATGACGGGTTTGCCTTCCAACTCCGGATTGTCGCGCTTTTCCA
>NZ_LWGH01000455.1:0-4076 GCF_001635395.1 Sulfitobacter sp. HI0129
TGGACCGCTCGCCGCTTGCCGCGGCGGGGGTGGTGGTGGCGGCGGTATCCAGCGCCTCCTTCCGGATGGTGGGCCCGATCTATGGGCAGGAGGTGGGACTGACGGCGGCGCAGATCGCGTGGTTCCTGTCGGCCTTCGTGCTGGGCGGGGCCATCGCGCAATATCCCGTGGGCTGGCTGGCCGACAAGTTCGACCGCCGCTGGGTGCTGATCTGGCTGTCGGTCGCGGCCATCGTCAGTTCCGGCGTCACGATGCTGACCACCGGTTTCGGCACATGGGGCATCATGCTGTCGGCGGGTTTCTTCGGGCTGACGACCTTTCCCATCTATTCGGTGGCGGCGGCCCATGCCCATGATTTCGCCAGCGCCGACGAACGGGTGGAGCTTTCGGCCGCATTGATGTTCTGGTTCGCTGCCGGGGCGATTTTCGCGCCCTATCTCGCCTCCGTTCTGATCGATGCCTACGGCTCGGGCGCGCTCTTCACGCTGATCGCGGCGGCCCATGCGGTGCTGGTGGTTTTCGGGCTCACCCGGATGCGCGCGCGGCCCGCCAGCCACCGGAAGACGCGCTACGTCAACACGCCGCGCACCACCTTCGTGGTGGGCCGCCTCTTCGGGCGCCAGCGCGACGGCGAACTGCGCGACGAGGGCTGAGCGCGGAGCGGCCCCCGCGACAGATGATGAGTGTGGAACGGGCCCGCGACAGGCTGGGCAAGCCGCGGCGGGCCTGCTAAAGCGGGCCGACTTCAGAACAAAGGCATTCGTTGCGTGACCCGACACCTCATCACCTCGGCGCTTCCCTATATCAACGGGATCAAACACCTCGGCAATCTCGTGGGCAGCCAGTTGCCCGCCGATCTTTTTGCGCGTTACCTGCGCGCCCGCGGGCACGAGGTGCTATTTCTTTGCGCCACGGACGAACATGGCACGCCCGCGGAACTGGCGGCGGCCAAGGCCGGGTTGCCGGTGGCCGAATATTGCGCCCAACTGCATGAGCAGCAGGCCGAGATCGCAGCGGGCTTCGGGCTGTCCTTCGACCATTTCGGGCGCTCCTCCAGCGCGCAGAACCACCGTCTCACGCAGCATTTCGCGGGGGCGCTGGCGGATGCCGGCCTGATCGAGGAAGTCACCCAGCGGCAGGTCTATTCCGTGGCCGATGCGCGTTTCCTGCCCGACCGCTATATAGAGGGCACCTGCCCCAACTGCGGCTACGACAGCGCCCGGGGCGACCAATGCGACAATTGCACAAAGCAGCTCGATCCCACCGACCTGATCGAGCCGCGCAGCACGATTTCGGGCTCGACCGAGCTGGAAACGCGCGAGACCAAGCATCTTTTCCTGCGCCAGAGCCGCATGAAGGACGATCTGGACAGCTGGATCCGCGGCAAGGAGGACTGGCCGGTCCTCACGACCTCCATCGCCAAGAAATGGCTGCATGACGGCGACGGTCTGCAGGACCGGGGGATCACCCGCGACCTCGACTGGGGGGTGCCCGTTCGCAAGGGCGATGCGCCATGGCCGGGGATGGAGGGCAAGGTCTTCTACGTCTGGTTCGACGCGCCCATCGAATATATCGCCGCGGCACAGGAATGGGTCGATGCCGGAAAGGGCAGCGACTGGGAAAGCTGGTGGCGCACCGACCGGGGGGCCGATGACGTGCGCTATACCCAGTTCATGGGCAAGGACAACGTGCCCTTCCATACGCTCAGCTTCCCCGCCACCATCATGGGATCGGGCGAGCCGTGGAAGCTGGTGGATTACATCAAGTCCTTCAATTACCTCAATTACGACGGCGGGCAATTCTCCACCTCGCGCGGGCGGGGGGTGTTTCAGGATCAGGCGCTGTCGCTTCTGCCGGCGGATTACTGGCGCTGGTGGCTCTTGAGCCATGCGCCCGAAACCTCGGACGCGGAATTCACATGGGAGAATTTCCAGGCCTCGGTGAACAAGGATCTTGCGGATGTGCTGGGCAATTTCGTCAGCCGCATCACCAAGTTCTGCCGCTCGAAATTCGGCGAGACGGTGCCGGAGGCGGGCGCATACGGGCCGGCGGAAGAGGCGCTGATCGCCGACCTGACCGAACGGGTCGCCCGCTACGAGGCACAGATGGACGCCATCGAGGTGCGCAAATCGGCGCAGGAGCTGCGCGCCATCTGGGCGGCGGGCAACGAATACCTGCAGGCGCAGGCCCCCTGGACGACCTTCAAGACAGACCCGGACCGGGCGGCGGCGCAGGTGCGGCTGGCGCTGAACCTCATCCCGCTTTACGCGGTGCTGTCCGCCCCCTTCGTGCCGGAGGCCGCGCGGACCATGCTGGAGGCCATGGGCGCCCCGGACGCCGGTTGGCCGGGTAACGTGAAGACGACACTGGGCCAATTGCCCCCGGGCCATGCCTTCACCGTGCCGGAAGTGCTTTTCGCCAAGATCACCGACGAGCAGCGCGAAGATTGGGAAACCCGCTTTGCCGGGACACGGGACTGAGCGCCGGGCGACATTCGGCGTAGTTCTCGGGTTCGGGGGTGGTGCCTTGCTGCGGGGGCGCGCCCCTGGCTTTGCCTCCGGCGGGGATTTTTTGCCATTTGGAAGGGTGGCGCGGGGGGCCTGAAGGCAACGCGGCGGGAAATGAGTGCAGCAGAGGAGAAGTGGTGCGGGCGGTGGGACTCGAACCCACACGGGGCTACGCCCCAACAGATTTTAAGTAACAGCACATAGCATCTTTTTTGACCTTATGCGTCTTATAGCGGTCCGCAAGCCCATATAAACACGACATAATTCTCCTATGCAGCCTCAAGACGACCTGAGGCGACCTAATCAGAACCGGGCCCTAGCCCGGGCCTGAAACCGGATCACAAAGGAGAATAGCCTCATGGCAACCAAACTCACGCAAAGCGTGGTGGACAAGATCCGCCATGCCCAAGAAGCAGGTGCACAGGTCTATGATGCAGACGTCAGTGGCCTGCGTATCGTCATTGGCAAAAAGAGCGCCAGCTACAAACTTATGGGCAGGATCAATGACGGAACTGATCGATATATTTCTTTCGTCATTGGTCGCACTGACGAGGTGTCGCTGAAATCGGCCCGAGAACGTGCGAAGGAACTGCGCCTGACATTGCGTCGTGGTGAAGACCCGAGAGTGCCTAAGAACGCCATACCGAGCCTGAGCGAGGTCGCAGACAGCTACTTTGCAACGCGTGGCCAGGAGCTAAGCCCAAGGACATTGGCTTGGTATCAGCAGAAGGTCGAAGGACCTCTTTCATCCCTGAAGAAAATCCCAGTGGATCGAATTGACCGTGCCACAGTCAGAGCATTGCATGAGAAGATTACCCGCAAAACCGGAGCCTACGGTGCCAACGGAGCAATGCGTGTTTTGAAGCTGTTAATAAACGACGCTGCGAGAACCCATGATCTTCCGCCCAACCCTGTCACTCGGGGTGTTCGGATGAACCAGGAAAAGGCAAGAGATTGGGCTGTTGGCCCCGATGAGATGCCTTTGCTCTGGCGTCAATCGGATGGATTAGACGATCGTGTTCGTCGTTGCTGTTGGTTGGTCATGTTGCTAACGGGGCTTCGCTCAGGTGACGCCAGATCAATGAAATGGGAACATCTAGATCAAGACGGCGTGCTGACTGTGCCCTCCCCAAAGGGTGGCGAGGCCAAGGCCTTCAAACTGCCTTTGCCAAGGTTTCTAGGGTCAGGACTCACAACCAGTAAATAACGAGTGCGGCGAGGGCGATGGCTGACAGGAAGACTTTCGGGCATCTATCGTAACGGGTTGCCACACGCCGCCAATCCTTCAGCCTGCCGAACATGATTTCGATCCGGTTGCGCCGCTTGTAGCGACGCTTGTCGTACTTCACTGGCTTCTTCCGCTGTTTACGGCCAGGGATACACGCCCGTATCCCTTTGTCTTTCAACGCTTCTCGGAACCAATCGGCGTCATAGCCACGATCGCCAAGCAGCCAGTCCACCCTGGGCAAACGGCTCACCAGTGCTCGGGCACCGACGTAATCGCTGACCTGTCCTGCGGTCACGAACAGATTGAGCGGTCGGCCTTGGCTGTCGCAGATGGCGTGCAGC
>NZ_LWGH01000456.1:0-3707 GCF_001635395.1 Sulfitobacter sp. HI0129
ATGATTCCCGTACTGGTGCGGGAGATCGCCCTGCGGGACGATTTCACGTCCTTCTATATCCCGCGCAAGGTGCTGGCGGCACAATGGCGGCCCGAGGATGGATTGATCCTTGATATTCCTTGCGAGCTTTTCCCGACAGGCTTTGCCGAGAACTGCGGCCGCCGCAAGGTGCGCGTCGCCGTGATGCCGCAGGGCGTCTTTGTCGAATTCGGCACGCAGTTGGAACCGGCGGCCACGGAACCGCCGCCGCTGCCCGATCTGCCGGACCTTCCGGAGCCGCCGAAGCGGAGCCTGCGCAAACGTCTGCTGGGCAATATCTACCTGCCGCTCGTCGCGGTTGCCGGTCTGGGCGTCACGGGGTTGTTCAGTTCGATCGTGGCGCAGACGCTGGCCTATCAGGACAAGCCGGCCACCATCGCGCGGGCGGATCAGCCATGAAACACCATTGCAAAACTGCCGCGTCTGCTTGCGAAAGCCGGGTATCCTTAAAGATAGATTATCTAACTGCCCGAAATATGTTATGGCAGGGCGGTGAGTAGTTGATTCTTTTCTTGCATGACAAAGAGCGTTTGCAAATTCATCCTTACACCCTTGCAGAAGGCAAGATTAACAGTCCAAAGAAAGTTGCCTCATGCCTAATTCAATGCCCAATCAGAGCCTGAGCGATACTGCAATTGCGACGATCGCCGCGGGCTATGCCAGCCGGTCGGATGTGTCCATCGACGATATCCTGACGCTTGTCGCGCGCCTGCAGGGCGCCACCGCCCCGGCGGAAGCGCAACCGGCCCCCGCCACCATCGCGCGCCAGACCCCGGCGATGCAGGTGGATCAGGCGATGACCGAGGACACGATCTTTTGCCTGTGTTGCGGCAAGGGCTTCAAGATGCTCAAGCGTCACATCGGTGCGGAACACGGTCTGAACGAAGCCGAATACCGCGCCATGTTCGGCCTGCCCGCGGACGCTCCGCTGGTCGCGCCGAGCTACAGCAAGCGCAAGGCGGAACATGCCAAGGAATCGGGCCTTGGCCGTTACGAACGGGAAGCTCCGGCCAAGAGCACCGAGATTTCCTGATCCGGCCAGCATCCACGCGCCGGAGGGCTTGATCGTGACTGAATCCAGACCGTGAGTACCAAGAAAAACATCCCCATCATCATCAAACGCTACGATAGCGATGGTGATCACGGCCACCACGGCGGCGGCTGGAAAGTGGCCTATGCCGACTTCATGACGGCGATGATGGCTTTCTTTCTGCTGCTGTGGATCGTTGCCGCGTCGGATGAAAAGCAGCTGCGCGGGCTGGCCAATTATTTCACGCCCACGCTGGCGGATTCGGATTCCCCCTCCGAAGGGGCGGCGGATCTGCGCCCGGTCACGACTTCGGGTATCATGTCGGGGGCCAGCGGGCCGCCGGGCAGTGTCGATGTGCCGTCTTTCGGGCGCGACAATCCGATGATGGTTTTCGACAGCCGGCTCCGCGACCTGCCCTCCGATGTGGTTGTGGAATATGCCGACGGGCCGGAAACGGATCTGCCCAGCGGGGATGCCGTCGAGAGGATCGACGACGCGCGCCAGAAGGAGATCGAGGCCATCGCGGAGGAGATCGCCGAGCGCATCAACGAGGATGCGACGCTGAAGGATCTGGCGCAGAACGTGCGGTTGCAGAAAAGCACGGATGCGCTGGTCGTCGAAGTGCTGGACCAGGACGCGCGATCGCTTTTCGCGCGGGGCAGTTCCGACGTGAGCGCGCGGACCCGCGAATTGCTGCTGGCCATCGGCGATGTCATCGCGGCGCAGCCCCAGCGGATCGAGATCGTCGGCCATACGGATGCGACGAGCTATGGCAGCCGGGGCGACTATTCCAACTGGGAGCTTTCGGCGGACCGCGCCAATGCGACGCGGCGGATCCTGCTGGACGCGGGCCTCGCGCCCGCGCGGTTCATGCGTATTTCGGGCGTGGCGGATACGCAGCCCTCGAACCTTGCCAACCCTTTCGCGGCGGAGAACCGGCGTATTTCGATCCGACTCGTCTATCGCGACGAGCCCTGATCGCCGCGCGGCGGGGAATCGGCCCGCTGACCGGCCAAAATCCATTTGCCCGTTAATGAGAAAAAATGTGTGACTTAATGAGCCAGGTCTGTGGCGGAATGGCTTCACTTCGAAAATTCCCGCAGGAAGCGAAGCCGTTTGCCTCTGTAACGTTGACAATGGTTAACGCCTCTTTACTCATGGTAAACACAGAGCAGAGCGCGGGCAAAAAACAAAAAACAGCCCGTATATAATCAAGGACAGAATGTCCGGAACGAGGCAGTAAATGCAGAGAATTCACTTATTAGTGGCATCTGGAAGGGTGCCTGCCGTCCAGCCAATGCAGCGGACAACCAGATTTTCAAATCCATGATCCGGGCGCTTGTTCCGGTGCAATCTTCCATCTTCGAACTCGACGGACGTTCTTCGGGTGCGGATGCCATGCTTGAGGATATCGAACTGATCCCCGGTGTGGCCCTGGGCGATATCCTTGCAGAAGAACTCGACGCCGATGTGCCTTTCGGTTCCGTCGTCATCATTCGCAGTGCAGAGGCGTTTACGGATGTTTCCCACGCGGTGGGCGAGGCATTGGGAGAGATCCTGCTGTCGGTCATCGGGCGCGGGCTTTTCCCGCTGGCGGATGAAGACAACGTTCTCTACCTCGTGGGGCTGGCCTATCACCGGGCGGCGCAGAGCCCGAAGCTGGCGCGGCTGGGTCTGGTGCCCGATGCTTTCCGGGCCGGGCTGAGCGGTGTGCTGGCCCAGTATTGGTCCCTCCCCGAGACAACCACGGATATTTTCGCCGCCGGCCCCAGCGCCGAGGTGTTGCCCATGCAACTGAGCGAGCTTCAGGGGCGGGGGACCGCCGGGCTGTCGCTGGCCGCGATGACCTCCTTCGATGCGCCGCCGACCTTTTGCCAGTGGACCCTGCGTCTGAAGACGCTGGCCGCCCGCCGCCAAGGCCGCCGCAGCGTACCCGTGCCGCACGGCAACGTCGGTATTTCCTGAAACGACGGCGCCCTCGTCGGGGGCGCCTGCGACAGTCGGAAAGAGGGGCAGCGATATGACTCCCATGGCGTTCCAGGTGGCCACACCCGCCGCTGGCCAGAGCAAACCGGCCGGGGCCGAAAATGCCCTGACGCAGGGCGGTGATGCCGCGTCGGGATTCGCGATGTTGATGCAGGGACAGTTTCCGGCTGAGGGCGCGAAGATGGCGCCGCTGATGGCCCCGCTCGCCACCGATGGGGTGGCTGAAGGGATAGCCACCCTGCCCGAGGGGATCGACCCCGAAAGCGCCGAGGGATTGGTGGCGCTGATGGAACATGTCGTTGGCCTGCTCGAAAACGAAGGCGGTGCGATCACGCCGCAGAAGGTGATGAAAGCCTTTGCCGCCGCACTCGGAGAGGCGCCTGCGGAAAGCTTTGCCGATCTCGACGCGGTTATCGCCGTGGCGGACGATACCCTTGCGCCCGCACTTGCCGAACGCATGACGGCGGCGTTGCGCAGCCTGCCGCATCCCGCGCAGCTTGGCCTTGCCTCGGGTGAGGTGCCCGCGGTGTCCCGGGCCGAGTTGCGCAACAGCGCGCGGCCCATCAATCTGAATGAGAACGCAGCCGGGCCGCAGACCGGTCCGATGCAGCAGGGGGCGGCCCCGCAGAACGCGCAAGCGGTCCAGAATGGC
>NZ_LWGH01000457.1:0-2484 GCF_001635395.1 Sulfitobacter sp. HI0129
CACCTTCTGGGCGGTCTGAACCTCGGCGAGGTACTTGCGCAACGCGGCGCTCTTTTCAGACGTGGGCCGGGCGACCCGCGGTCTTGGGCGTTCCAGCGCCACAGGGGCAGGCTGGGCAGAAGGTGGCAGCGGCGGTGGCGCAGGCGGTGGCGGGGCCGCGCATCCCATGAGGGCCACCAGAAGGGCGGCGAGGGCACCGGGGCGCCGGGAAACTCGTAACAGGGGTACGCGCATCAGCTCACCCGGGCACGGCGCCGCCGGCGCTTTCACCCAGACCGGTCTTGCGCGCCTTTGCCGAGGCGAGCGTGTCGCGCAGCTTGGCCTCCATCTGTTGCAGTTCCTCTTCGGCGGCGGCCCGCTTGGCCTTACCTTCGTCGGCGATCTGCAGCGATTCCTCGATGGTGCCGATCAGGTCCGCGTTCGCCTGTTTGACCGCCTCTATGTCGAAGACGCCGCGCTCCATCTCCTGCCGGATGATGCGGTTGTTGTCGCGCAGGTTCTTCGCATTCGATGTCAGCAACTCGTTGGTCAGATCGTTGGCATCGCGAACCGCGCTCGCGGCTTCCGCGCTGCGCTGGATCGTCACGGCCTGCGCCAGCTGGGTTTCCCACAGCGGCACGGTGTTCACCAGTGTCGAGTTTATCTTGGTCACCAGGCTCTTGTCGTTTTCCTGCACCAGCCGGATGGAGGGCAGGGATTGCATGGTGACCTGCCGCGTGAGCTTGAGGTCATGCACCCGGCGCTCGAGATCGTCTCTGGCCGCGCGCAGGTCGCGCAACTCCTGCGCTATCATCACCTGATCATCCTCGGCGGCGGCCTTTACCTCGGCTTCCTTGGCGGGAATGACACGCTCGTCCATCTCGGCCAGTTTCGCTTCGCCCGCCGCGATATAAAGGGCAAGCTCATCATAGAACTGGAGCGTCTTTTCATAGAGCATATCCAGCGACTTGATGTCCTTCAGAAGCGTATGTTCGTGCTTCAGCAGGTTATCGGTGATACGGTCGATCTGGTCCTGGACCTCTTCGAAACGTGCGGTGAACTTCGCGAAGGGCGCGGCGCGGCCCAGCAGCTTTTCCCAAAAGCTCCGTTCCCGGCGCACGTCCAGTTCGGACACCGAAAAACCCCGGATCGTGGCCACAATGTTGCGCAGGGAATCCCCGGCGGGGCCGACATCCTTGTTGCGCACATCCTGCAGCATGCCCTGGCTGATCTGCTGCAATTCGGCCTGCGCGCCCGAACCGAAGGTAACGATCGTCTGCGTATCGCTGAGGTTGATCTCCTCCATCCGGCGGCGGATCTCGGCGGACTGGGGGGCATCCGCGGAGTCCAGCGGCACGATGGCGTTGGCATCGGCGGGTTCGGGCAACCGGACGGAGGCGACCTCGTCTACCATGGCGGCGGATTGATTGGCCTTGTCGCGCACTTTGTCAGACATGTTCAGCAGTTCCTTGGGGTCGGTAATGATATGGGAGAGGGGGCGTGTGGCGTCATTCGGAATGCACCCCCTCACGGGCGAGGCGTTCTCGCAGCACGTCGATCTCGACCGTCAGGTCGCCGCGATCCTCCAGCAGGGAGGCGCGGGTCCGCGCTGCGAAGTTTTCATCCAGATCATCGAGCAGGGCGAGGTAATCGGCCTTGGCCTGCGCATCGCCGGACCGCGCGTAGATATCCGCGAACTTGACCGTCGCATCGCGCGCCCCGCGCAGATAAACAACAAGGTACTTGCGCGCGGCGGTCAGGTCGCGGGGGTCTTCCTCCACCACGCGGATCAGGTCGCGGGCGGTATTCTGGAACCGGGCGAGCCGTGTTTCCGCCGTGCGGTCGCCCGCGCGTTTCACGGCATCGGACATGGAGGCAAGCAGGGCTTCGGCTTCTTCCACCACCCGCGCCACGCGATCATGCTGGAACGTATCCACCCCCTCCATCCCCTTGGACCGCAGCGGATCGATGCCGAAGGCGGCCACATGCAATCCAGCCGCTGCAAGCCCGTAGAGCACCGGACCTACCACGGACAGATCGCCAGAGGCGGCTGCAAGCGCAGTGCCCGTTCCCGTCATCGCGGCGGCCAGTATCTTGCGCGGCACGGCGGGCGGGCGGGCAGCCCGGCGGGCATGGAACGCGGCCTCCGCCGTCAGCCCCGCGCGCAGCACCCAGGCGCCCGCTGCCAGAACACCGGCCCCGGCCAGCCCCAGAACGAGCCCGGCCGGCCCGGCGCCCAGCGACGTGAAGGTCAAAAGCGCCGGCGGCAGAAACATGAGGTTGGCGCGCCCGCCTACCGGGTCCACGTCCAGCCGGGCAGGGGCATCGTGCCTGTCGGCGGTGTCGCCCGGTTGCGGGCTGAACCGGCCTCCGTATCGTCTTGCCATGGCTCAGACCCCTCCGAGCCAGCCCGAAGCGACCCCGAGAAGAAGCAAGATCAAGGCGACATAGGCGATTTTCTGGAAGCCGGTGGGTGCCATCAAACTATCCTCGCCATTTGGGCCG
>NZ_LWGH01000458.1:0-7187 GCF_001635395.1 Sulfitobacter sp. HI0129
GAATACTGGCCACAGGAAGTCGGGCTCGACCGGCTCTGCAAGACCGACAAGCCCTTCCTCAACCGCGACGCGGCGCTGCGCGTCCTGCAGGAGCCGCCGCGCGAACGGCTCGTGCTGCTGTCGCTCGATCCGCAGGATACGGATGCGTCCAACGCCGATGCCACGGGCGGTGAGCCGATTTTCCTTGATGGCCGGGGGGTGGGGCGCGTGACCTCGGGCGCCTATGGCTATTCGGTGGGACAAAGCCTCGCGCTGGGGTTCGTGAAGGATGTGGACGCCGGCACAGAGGTGGAGGTGATGGTGCTGGGCCGCCCGCACCGCGCCAAAATCCTCAGCGCCCCGCCGTTCGACCCCGAAGGCCGCCGCCTGCGCGCCTGAGGATTACGCCCGCTCCGCCGCTTCTCATGATCGGAAATACTTCCGCCGGAGGCATCCGCCCGCGCCGCGCAATGCAGACGGGGCGGGCGTCAGAGCGGCCTGATCTTCAACTGCGTGATCCGGTTGCCTTCGCGGGCGACGACCTCGAACCGGAAGCCGTGGAAGCTGAAAACCTGTTTTGGCGTGGGGATCATCTGCGCTTCGTGGATGACGAGGCCCGCCACGGTGTTGGCTTCGTCGTCGGGCAATGACCAGTCGGTCGCGCGATTGAGGTCGCGGATCGTCATGGCGCCGTCCACGTAATATTGCCCGTCCTCCGCCGGTTGCAGCGGCTGTTCGGCGTCGGGATCGAATTCGTCCGTGATCTCGCCCACGATCTCTTCGAGGATGTCCTCAAGGGTGATCAACCCCTGCAGCGAGCCGTATTCATCCACCACGAGGGCGAAATGCGTGCGGCGGCGCAGGAACTGGCGCATCTGCTCGTCCAGCGTCGAGGTTTCGGGCACGAAATAGGGCTTCATCGCGACGTCGTCGATCTTGAAGTTCTTCAGCAGGGAATCGTTGCCATGCGGCCCGCCGCTCAGCTTGTACATCGCGCGCAGCAAGTCCTTGGCGTGGATGACGCCGACGATATTCTCGGGATCATTGCGGAAGACCGGCAGCCGGGTGTGGTTCGACTGCAGACATTGTTCGAGGATATCGGCAGGGTCGGAATCCGCGTCGATCATCTCGATCCCGGAGCGGTGGAGCATGATCTCCTCCACCGCGCGTTCGCGTAGGTCGAGCGCGCCGAGAATACGGTCGCGGTCCTCTTTTTCGACGACCCCTTCGGAATGACCCAGTTGCAGCGCGCCGGCGATTTCTTCGCGCACCGCAAGGATGTTGCTGTCAGGATCGGTGGTCACGCCGAACAGGCGCAGCACCCCCCGGACGAGGTAGCGCACCGCCGTCACGACGGGCGAAAAGAGCAGCACGAGGATGCTGATCGGGCGGGAGACGAGCGCGGCGGCCCGTTCCGCATTGGTGATCGCATAGGTCTTCGGCAGCACCTCGGCAAAGACCAGCACCAGCAGCGTCATCACGAGGGTGGCCAGCGCCACGCCCGATTCCCCGAACAGCCGGGTGAAAAGCGCGGTCGCGACCGAGGCCGCGAGGATGTTCACAAGGTTGTTGCCCAGCAGGACCGACCCGATGAGCCGCTCGTTGTCTTCGGTGATCGCAAGTGCCCGTTCGGCCCCGCGCGACCCCTTGTCGGCCTGCGCCCGCAGCTTCCCGCGGGAGGCGGCGGTCAGAGCCGTTTCCGAGCCCGAGAAGAAGCCCGAAAGGATCAGCAACAGAAGGATCACCCCGCAGGTAATCCAGAAGGTGCCGTCTAGCATTGCGGTGCCCGTTTCCATTTGAAAGAATACCCTTGTGTCATGGCGTTCCTTCTTATGATGGGGCGGGCGGCTTCATTCAAGGGATCGGATCCGCGCAGGGCATTCCCGCGGACCGGGGGGAGGGCAATTCGTGCCACATCACGTCGATCTGGGCGATATCGGCGGCCCCGTGCTGCTTTTTGGCGGCCCCTATTCCAATCTTCAGGCGTTCGAGGCCCTGTGTACTGCAGGTGCTGCCGCCGGGGTCTCGCCTGACCGGATGATCTGCACCGGCGATGTCGTCGCCTATTGCGGCGCGCCGGAAGCCAGTGTTGCAGCCCTGCGTGCCGCCGGTTGCCCGGTGGTGGCGGGCAATTGCGAACGCCAGCTTGCCGAGAACGCGCCGGATTGCGGCTGCGGGTTCGACGCAGGGTCGGCCTGCGACCTTCTTTCCGTGGGGTGGTACGCCTTTGCCCGGGCGCGGATGCAGGACGCGGATCGCGACTGGATGCGGGGCCTGCCGGATATCATCAGCTTTACCCACGCCGGGGCGCGCTATGCCGTCATCCATGGTGGCGTGTCCGAGGTCGCGCGCTTCATCTGGCCAAGTTCTTCCGCCCGGCTGTTCGAGGAGGAATGGGACGCCACCGAAGCGGCCATCGGCCCCGTCGATCATATCATCGCCGGTCATTGCGGTCTGCCGTTCGAACGGGAATGCAGGCGCGGGCGGTGGATCAACGCCGGAGTGATCGGGATGCCCCCGAATGACGGCGGCGCGAATACGCGCTATGCCCTGCTGCGCGCGGGCGCGCTGACCTTCCATCGACTGGCCTATGACGTGGCCGGGGCGGCGGCGGATATGCAGCGGGCCGGGCTGCCGCCCGATTATCGCCGCGCCCTTGAGACCGGTTACTGGCCGTCGGAGGATATATTGCCCGAAGACCTGCGCAGGGCGGTATCCGAAAGCGGGTGATGGTCGTGCACCAGTTCGGCCAGCCGGTGTTCCAGCACATGGGTGTAGATCTCGGTGGTGGCCACGTCGGCGTGGCCCAGCATGGTCTGGATGGCGCGCAGATCGGCGCCCCCGGCCAGCAGATGGGTGGCGAAGGCATGGCGCAGGGTATGCGGCGTGACCTTTGCGGGATCGACACCGCCCGCCGCCGCGAATTCCTTGATCAGCAGGTAAAACCGGTGCCGCGTCAGATGGCCCGCCGCGCTGCGCGACGGAAAGAGAAAACGCGATACGGGCCGCCCGGCAAGGCGCGCGGTCTCTTCACGGGCATCGCGCGAGGTGAGCCATTCCGCCAGCGCCTCCCGCGCGGGGGGTGACAGGGGCACCATGCGTTCCTTGCCACCCTTGCCCAGCACCAGCAGCAGGCGCGGATCGCCCCGTGCGGCAGAAACGGGCAGGCTGACCAGTTCGCTCACCCGCATTCCGGTGGCATAGAGCAGTTCCATCAGGCAGGTATTGCGCTGCCGGTCCTCCGGCGCCCGGCCGGAGTTGCGCGCCGCCTCCAGCAGGCGGTCGACCTCTTCGACGGCCAGTACCTTGGGCAGGCGCTTGTCCTGCCCCGGGCCCGCGATCTGGATCGCCGGGTTGTCGCTGCGCAACCCTTCCTCGAAGGCGAAACGGTAGAGTTGCTTGATCGCCGAAAGACGGCGCGCGCGGGTGGAGCGGGCAAGCCCCGAATCGCTGCAATGCACAAGATAGGCTTCGACCTCCGCCCGGGTCGCGTCGGAAAAATCCCGGTCACGCCGGGCGAGCCAATGGTCGAAATCCTTCAGGTCGCGCCCATAGGCAAGCTGCGTGTTCGTCGCCGCCCCCTGTTCGGCTGCCTGAGCCTCCAGAAAGGTCGAAATCCAGTGAGAGGTGGGCGTGGGCATCAACCGCTCCGTTCCAGCAATAGCACCTGCAGCGCCGCGCGCCGGGCAGTGTCTTCGAGCCCGAGGGCCCGCAAGGTAGACAGCGCGTCGCGCAGGGCGCGCGTGTCGCCGCTGGCGCCCTCGTTCAGCAATCGCAACGTGTGCAGGATGGCGGAGCCGAGCTTTCCGTTCGCCGCGTGCTCCATCAGGTCGCTGCGTGGGACCGGGTCGGCAAAGGCGGCCTGCACGGCGCCCGCGGTTTCACCCTCCGGCGGGCGCTTGGGCGCTTCGCCCCGGGCCACGGCCAGCGCCAGCGTTTCCGTCGGGCCGGGGTGGGCCGGTTGCAGGTCGGCGTCCTGCGCAGCACTTTCATAGGCGGAGGAGAGCAATCCGATTTTCAGCGCAAGCGCCCTTGCCTGACCGCTCAGCGGTACCGACCGCAGATCGTCAAAGAAGAGTTCCGCAAAGGCGGTTTCCAGTTCCGCCTCGCGCATGGCTGCCCAGGCCTGGGGCAGGGTGCGGGCGACCGCTTCGGGATCACCGGTCTCCAACGCCCTGTCAAACCGCTGCAAGGCATCCACCCGGTCCCAGATGCCGCCCGAGGCCGCGGGTTTGCGCGCGGTATAAAGACCGAGCAGCAGATTATCGGGCAACGCACCGGCCCGCGTCAGCCGCTCTGCAGCCTCCAGCTGCGATTTCCATCCCGCCACATCGCGCAGATCCGCCACGGCGAAGGCGCGGGGCAGGTTTCGCGTGGGCTTGGGCTCCCCGATGGTTTCGAACAGGCGGAAGGCCATGGGGTCCATGTCGCGCGGCGTCTCCGGCGGGTCGCTGCCTTCGAAGAAATCGGGGTGCAGGAAGCGGTCCAGCAGGTCGAGCCGCGCATCGTCCATCAGCCCGAGCGCCGAGGCCACGCCAAAGGTCAGCGCCGCGTCCTCCCACGCGCCATCACGCGCCGCACAGAAGATCCGCAGATCGAGCGCTTCGCTCAGATGGGGGGCAGCGCGCATGGTGGCGCAGGCGGTGTCTTCGGTCCCGGCCAAAAGCGAAAGCTGCATCCATTGCGCGAAATTCTCGGGCCCGCGGGCGGGGCCGGCCTGTTCGATCAGCGCCAGGGCCGGGTCGACAGCCCCCAGCGCCTTCAGTTTGGCGACCCGCGCCCGGGCGAGCGCACCGCCGCCATCCGCGTCCCCCTCGGGGGGCAGCGCCTCCGTCAGGAGCAGGCGGAACAAAAGTGCCTGTGAGGCGGGCAGCACCGGGTCGGGCAACCTTTCGATCTGGCGGGCCAGCAGGTCCGGGTCACTGCCCTGCCAGATATCTTCCGGCAGGCCGGTGACATGGGACGGCACCAGCCCGATCAGCCGCGATTGTTCTTGCCGCAGCGGCGCGACCTGCACTTCGGGCGGGGTGGCACTGCGCGCCACGGGGGGCTCGCCCGGCTGCGGCAGCGCCACGGGGCGCGCGGGGTCACGGCGCGGTGTCGCGGTCTCATCAAGCCAGTCGATGACGGAAAGCGGCTGCTGCGGGGCGGGTTCCTGCGCGGGCACGCCCGTCGCCGCAAGAACCCCGATCAACACTGCGCCCCAGACCGATCCCGGTGCTGCGGACATAGGATCAGTCCCCCTGCAGGGTCACGGGCATGCGCGTCTCTACCTGCGGGGGCGAGAAGTCGGCGCCGAAGAAGGGTCCGATATAAGCATAGCCCACAAGCCCGATGAACCCGAGAATCAGCAGGATGATCAGAAGCTTGAAGAGTTTACCCATATATGCTCGCGCCCGGTTTGCCGTTGTTTCCCTCATTCTATATCTGGCCTTTTGTCCAAGATCACGTCATTCAGGAAAAAATGAGCGAAATTGAGCAAACCATGGCCGATCGGGCGCAGCCGCGCCCGCGCTTCCGTCTGCACAAGACGGTGGCCCTGGTCGGGATGATGGGGTCGGGCAAGACCGCAGTGGGGCGCAACCTTTCCACCGCGCTGGATGTCCCGTTCCGTGACAGCGACGCAGAGATCGAATCCGCCGCGAACCTGACCGTACCGGAGATTTTCGAACGCGATGGCGAGCGGTTCTTTCGCAAACGCGAGGCAGAGGTGATCGCCCGGCTGCTCGATGCTTCCCCCGGGATCCTTTCGACCGGGGGCGGTGCCTTTCTGGCCCCGGATAACCGGCGCAACATCAGTGCGCGCGGCCTGTCGCTCTGGCTCGATGCCGATCTCGATCTTTTGTGGCAGCGGGTCCGGCACAAGGATACCCGTCCGCTGTTGCGCACCCCCAACCCGCGGGCGACGCTGGCGGAGATCTATGCGGAGCGGGTACCGATCTACCGGCAGGCGGACCTGTCGGTGCGCTGCGCGCCGGAATTGTCGATCGACGCCATGGGCCGCCGCGTGATCGCCGCCCTGCTCGAACGGCCCGACGTGCTGGAGCGACTGGATGACTGAAACCGTACATGTGCCCCTGCCGGGGCGGGCCTATGACGTGGTCATCGGCCCCGGATTGCTGGCCGAGGCGGGCCAGCGCATCGCGCCGCTGCTCCGGCGTCCGAAGGTCGCCATCATCACCGATGAAAACGTGGCCGCCCTGCATCTCGACGCCCTGCGCGACGGGCTTGTCCGCGACGGGATCGACAGCCGCGCCAAGGTGCTGCCCGCCGGGGAGGCAACCAAGAGCTGGGAGAACCTCACGGCCTGCGTCGAATGGCTGCTGGATGAGCGGATCGAACGGCGGGACGTGGTCGTGGCGCTCGGCGGCGGAGTGATCGGCGATCTCGTTGGTTTTGCCGCCTCCATCCTGCGGCGGGGCGTGCGCTTCGTGCAAATTCCCACATCCCTGCTCGCGCAGGTGGACAGCTCGGTGGGCGGCAAGACGGGGATCAACACGCGCCACGGCAAGAACCTCGTGGGGGCGTTTCACCAACCCAGCATGGTGCTGGCCGATACCTTGGTGCTGGATACGCTTCCGCTGCGCGATCTGCTGGCGGGCTACGGCGAGGTCGTGAAATACGGGCTTCTGGGCGATGCCGAGTTCTTCGGCTGGCTGGAAAAGCACGGCCCCGCGCTGGCCCGGAGCGATGACAGCGCGCGCATCGCTGCCGTGCGCCGTTCGGTCGAGATGAAGGCCGAGATCGTCGTGCGCGACGAGACAGAGCAGGGCGACCGCGCGCTGCTGAACCTCGGCCATACGTTCTGCCACGCGCTGGAAGCTGCGACCGGGTATTCGGACCGGCTGCTTCACGGCGAAGGGGTGGCCATCGGCTGCGCGCTCGCCTTTGAGCTTTCAGCGCGCATGGGGCTGTGCCCGCAGGAGGATCCAAGCCGCGTCCGCGCCCATCTGCGCGACATGGGGATGAAGACCGATCTGGGCGACATTCCCGGCGAACTGCCCGGCCCCGACGCACTGCTCGACCTCATGGGGCAGGACAAGAAGGTGGTGGACGGCCAGCTTCGCTTTATCCTCGCCCGTGGGATCGGCAAGGCTTTCGTAAGCGCCGATGTGTCCGAAAACCGCTGTTCTGATGGCGCCTCACGCTCTGCGGGTGTTTGACACTGCCCCGGCCTTGGCCGTAGCGTCTGCCCGAGACAGCGAACA
>NZ_LWGH01000459.1:0-3963 GCF_001635395.1 Sulfitobacter sp. HI0129
CTGAACCGGCCTCCGTATCGTCTTGCCATGGCTCAGACCCCTCCGAGCCAGCCCGAAGCGACCCCGAGAAGAAGCAAGATCAAGGCGACATAGGCGATTTTCTGGAAGCCGGTGGGTGCCATCAAACTATCCTCGCCATTTGGGCCGTTGCCGAAGAAGGGGCGCGCAAAGCGGCGCCCGCCGTCGTAGGCGGCATCCCAGATTGATACCAGAATGGCGACAATGGCAACGGCAAGTGCCAAAACCGCAAGCAGCAGCAACAATCGTCCCATCGTCGTCTCCTTCGGTTTCTACATAGGTGGTGCAAGCGCGCCGGACCAGTGGAGCAGGTGGGGCTCCGCCTATCGTTTTTTGCCGCCGCCTCCCGAGGGGCCCTTGCCCGGAGGCCGCCCAGCGGGGCGTGTTCTGCCCCTGTCACCTGGTTTACCCGACGGTGCACCGCCACGCTTGCCCTGCGGTCCCGGCTTTTGACCCTGCCGTTTTCCCTTGGGCGCCTCTTCGGGGCTGCGCGGGGCGGGGGCCGCCTTGCCGCCCGGGCCGCGCCGGGTGGAATGGCGTGTCACACCGGCGGGTTTGCGCGTCGCGGTGCCGCTGTCATCGACGATTTCAAGGCCGAGCTGGTCGCGCACGATCTTGCGGCGCACTTCCTCCACCGCGCCCTGCTTCAGTTCGCCCAGTTGGAAAGGTCCGTAGCTTACCCGGATAAGCCGGTTGACCGACAGGCCCACCGTTTCCATGGCGCGGCGAATCTCCCGGTTCTTGCCTTCTCGCAGACCCACGGTAAGCCAGGCGTTGGCCCCCTGCTGACGGTCCAGCGTCACGGTCATGGGCTGAAAATCCTCGCCCTCCACCGTGATGCCCTTGCGCAGCGGCTCCAGCGTCTTGTCCTCGGGGCGCCCGTTGACCCGGACCCGGTAGCGGCGCAACCAGCCGGTCGATGGCAGTTCGAGCCGGCGTTTGACCGCGCCGTCGTTGGTCAGCAACAGCAGGCCTTCGGAATTCAGGTCGAGCCGCCCGATGCTCATCACCCGCGGCATATCCTCGGGCAGGGCATCATAGATGGTTTCACGGCCCTTTTCGTCGCGGTCGGTCGTCACCAGACCCGCCGGTTTGTGATAAAGCCAGATGCGCGGCGGTTCGGGTTCGGCCAGCGGCGCGCCATCCACCGTGATCGCATCAGCAGGCGTGACGTTGAGCGCGGGCGACAGGACCTGTCGGCCATTCACCCGCACGCGTCCGGCTTCGATCATGCGCTCGGCTTCGCGGCGACTGGCCACACCGGCCCGGGCCAGAACCTTGGCGATGCGGTCGCCCGGAGGCGTCTGGGATGTGGCGTCATCTGTCATGACGACCGCTTAGCGCCTTTGCGGCGCTTGCGAAAGGGCGCGCTTTGCGGGCATCTGGGGCCATGACGTTCAAATCCTACATGCAGGCCGCACTGGAAGAAGCGCGCGCCGCAGGCCAGCGGGGCGAGGTTCCGGTGGGCGCGGTCGTGGTCAGCCCCGGCGGTGAGGTCGTGGCCCGCGCGGGAAACCGCACGCGCGAATGCACCGATCCCACGGCACACGCCGAAATGCTGGCGCTCCGCGGCGCCTGCGCGCGGCTCGGGTCGGAACGCCTGGCGGGTCATCTGCTCTATGTCACGCTGGAGCCCTGTGCCATGTGCGCCGCAGCCATCGCCGCCGCGCGGATCGACCGCCTGTATTTCGGCGCGGCGGACCCGAAGTCAGGGGGGGTCATGCAGGGGGCGCGGGTTTTTTCCCATGCGCAATGCCACCACCGGCCAGAGGTTTTCGACGGGATCGCGGCGGCAGAGGCGGAAACGCTGCTGAGGGATTTTTTCGCGTCGAAACGATAGGCGGAGCCGGGCCGAGATCGCGGAGGCGTTGCGGCAGCGCAGGGCGCTACGCCCAAGACTGAGCAGTCCGCTGCCCCCTCCGACTTCCCCGTGTACCGAAACGACCGCCCTCCTTCCAAATGGCAAAAAATCCTCGGGGGTCCGGGGGCAGAGAGCCCCCGGCGTTCAGAGTGATATCGCCTTCATTACCTCTGGCTCCACCACTTCGACCCCCGGCAGCCCGTCCTTCAGCGCCTGCGCCGATTGCTCCAGCGCATCGAAGGTCCGGTAATGGCAGGGGATCACGGTGCGGAAATCGAAGTACCGCTTCGCCGCATAGGCCGCCGCCGCCATGTCCATGGTATAGAACCCCCCGGCGGACAGGATGCCGATGTCGGGCTTGTGATAATCCCCCATCCATTCCATGTCGGCCATGATGGTCGTATCGCCCGAATGATAGATGGTGCGACCCTCGCCGCGGATCATGAAACCGGTTTCCATGCCCATGTAGACCGGCCCGCCATCCCCCGAGACGGAGGAGGAATGCGAAGCCGGCACCATGGTCACCGCGACTTCACCACATTTTATCGTCCCGCCCTTGTTGAAGCCCATGGTGTTCTGCACGCCCTTTCCTTCGAACCATGACATCAATTCGAACATCCCCGCGACCGGGGCGCCGGTGCGTTCCGCCACCTGTGGCAGGTCGTCGGTGTGGTCAAAATGGCCGTGGGTCACGAGGATCTGGGTCGCGCCCTTCAGCGCTTCCTCGTGGTGGGATTCTTCCAGCATCGGGTTGCCGTTGAGCCATGGATCGATCAGCAGTACCTGATCCTCGATCTCGATGCGGAAAGAGCCGTGGCCCAGCCAGATGATGTTCATGTCTTCTTCTCCCGTTTGCTGCGATTCACCGGTGATCCTAGCGCGTAGCAGCCGCTTCTGAAGGCGGTTCGCGCGAATTTTCTGGTCCTGCCCCACCCTCGCCCGGGGCAGAGCAGGGCCGCGCCCTTGCGAGGCGCGGACAGGGGCGGTAAACGGCCCTGAAACGAGAGGATCGCCGCATGTCCATTGACGAAACAACCGCCGCGCGGGTCGCCAAGCTGGCCCGCATCCGGGTCGAACCCGAAGCGCTGCCCGCCCTCGCGCAGGAATTCAACACCATTCTGGGGTTCATCGAACAACTGGCCGAGGTGAATGTGGACGGCGTCGAACCGATGACCTCGGTAACGCCGCAGCGGCTGAAGCGGCGTGAGGATGTGGTGACGGACGGGGACCGGCAGGACGAAGTGCTCGCCAATGCGCCCGACGCCCGCGAAGGATTCTTTGCCGTACCGAAGGTGGTGGAATAATGACCGATCTGAACGCACTGGGCCTGGCGGAGGCGCGCGATGCGCTGCGCAAGGGCGATGTCACCTCGCGCGAGTTGACCGAAGCCTGCATCAAGGCGATCGATGGTGCCTCGGCGCTCAACGCCTTCGTTCACCGCACCAACGACATCGCGCTGGATCAGGCCGCTAAGGCCGACGCGCGACTGGCCGAAGGCGATGCGCCTGCCATGTGCGGCCTGCCCGTCGGCATCAAGGATCTGTTCTGCACCAAGGGCGTGCCCAGTCAGGCTGGCTCGCGGATCCTCGAAGGGTTCCTGCCGCAGTACGAATCGACCGTCAGCCAGAACCTGCGGGACGCGGGCGCGGTGATGCTGGGCAAGCTCAACATGGACGAATTCGCCATGGGATCGTCCAACGAGACGTCGGTCTACGGCAATGCGGTGAACCCGTGGCGCCGCGCGGGCGAAGACACGCAGCTGACGCCGGGCGGCTCTTCCGGCGGGTCGGCGGCGGCGGTCGCGGCGGACCTTTGCCTTGCCGCGACGGGCACGGATACCGGCGGCTCCATCCGCCAGCCTGCCGCCTTCACCGGCACGGTGGGGATCAAGCCGACCTATGGGCGTTGTTCGCGCTGGGGAGTCGTGGCCTTTGCTTCGTCCCTCGATCAGGCCGGGCCGATGACGAAATCGGTGCGCGATGCGGCGATCATGCTGGGCGCGATGGCCGGGCACGACCCGCGCGATTCCACCTCTGCCGATCTGGCGGTGCCCGATTTCGAAGCAGCACTCACGGGCGATATCC
>NZ_LWGH01000460.1:0-3817 GCF_001635395.1 Sulfitobacter sp. HI0129
GTCAACGCCTCGATGCGGCGGATGCCGCTGGCGCTGGCGCTGTCGCCCAGCAGGACGAAAGCACCGATATCCCCGGTCTGGCGCACATGGGTGCCACCGCAGAGTTCCAGCGAATAGGTCGCCTTGTCAGCACCCTTGCCGGAGCCGTCCTTGCGGCCCATGGAGACAACGCGCACCTCGTCGCCGTATTTCTCCCCGAAGAGAGCCTGCGCGCCCAGGCCGCGGGCGTCATCCGGCGTCATGATCCGGGTTTCAACGGGGGCGTTCTGGCGGATGAAGCGGTTCACCTCCTCCTCCACGCGGGAAAGTTCGTCCTGTGAGAGCGCCTTGGAATGGCTGAAGTCGAAGCGCAGCCTGTCCTGCGCGTTGAGCGAGCCGCGCTGCGACACGTGATCGCCCAGCGTTTCGCGCAGGGCTTCGTGCAGCAGATGGGTGGCTGAATGGTTGGCGCGGATCGCGCCGCGGCGGGCGCCGTCCACCTCCAGCACCGCGGCCTGCCCCTGTTCGACATGGCCGCGCAGGACGGTGCCGTGATGCACGAAAACGCCCGCGGCCTTGCGGGTGTCGGTCACACGGATCTGGCCGGTCTCGGTGCGGATGATACCGGTGTCGCCGATCTGGCCGCCGCTTTCGGCGTAGAAAGGCGTCTGGTTCAGGGCCACCTGAACCTCGGCGCCTTCCTTGGCCGTGTCTGTGAGCTTGTTGTCCTCGACAATGGCGATCACCTGGCCTTCGGCGGTCTCCGTGTCGTAGCCGAGGAAGTCGGTGGCGCCGTGTTTATCGGCGACCGTGAACCAATGGCTGGCATCGGCCGCCTCGCCGGAGCCGGCCCATGCGGCGCGGGCCTTGGCCTTTTGCTCGGCCATGGCGGCATCGAAGCCTTCGGTATCGACGGTACGGTCCTGTTCGCGCAGCGCATCCTGCGTGAGGTCGAGCGGGAAGCCATAGGTATCGTAGAGTTTGAACGCCGCCTCCCCCGGAAGCGGGGCGCCTTCGGGCAGGTCGCGCAACTCGTCCTCCAGCAGGCGCAGGCCGCGTTCCAGCGTCTGCTTGAACCGGGTTTCCTCAAGATGCAGCGTTTCGGTGATCAGCGATTGGGCCCGGCCAAGCTCCGGGTAGGCCGCGCCCATTTTCCCCACGAGTGCGGGCACGAGGCGATACATCAGCGGGTCCTTCACCCCCAGAAGATGGGCATGACGCATGGCGCGGCGCATGATCCGGCGCAGCACATAGCCGCGCCCGTCGTTCGACGGCATGACCCCGTCGGCAATCAGGAAGGAGGTGGAGCGCAGGTGATCGGCGATCACCCGGTGGTGCGTCTTGCCGGGGCCATCGGGGTCGGTGTTGCTGGCATCCGCGCTCGCCTCGATCAAGTTGCGCATGAGGTCGGTGGCGTAATTGTCGTTCGTGCCCTGCAGCAGCGCGGCGACCCGTTCGATCCCCATGCCGGTATCGATGGATTGCGCGGCGAGCTCCCGCCGGGTGCCGTCCTCGAACTGTTCATACTGCATGAAGACGAGGTTCCAGATCTCCACGAAGCGATCGCCGTCCTCTTCGGGGGAGCCCGGAGGGCCGCCCCAGATATGGTCGCCGTGATCGTAGAAAATCTCCGACGAGGGGCCGCAGGGGCCGGTGGGACCCATCATCCAGAAGTTGTCATCCGTCGCAATGCGGATGATCCGCTCATCCGGAAGGTTCGCGATCTTCTTCCAAAGCTGCGCGGCCTCGTCATCGGTGTGGTAGACGGTAACATAGAGCCGCTCTTTCGGGATGCCGAAATCACGGGTCAGCAAGGTCCACGCGAATTCGATGGCTTCGGCCTTGAAATAGTCGCCGAAGCTGAAATTTCCCAGCATTTCAAAGAAGGTATGATGCCGCGCCGTATAGCCGACATTGTCCAGATCGTTGTGCTTGCCGCCGGCGCGCACGCATTTCTGCGCCGTGGTCGCGCGGGAATAGTCCCGGGTTTCGACCCCGGTGAACAGGTTCTTGAACTGCACCATGCCGGAATTGGCGAACATCAGCGTGGGATCGTTGCGCGGTACCAGCGGACCGGACGGCACCACGGCATGGCCCTGTTTGTCGAAATAGGACAGAAAGGTGGTGCGGATGTCGTTCAGGGTTTTCATGGGGTACCTTTGGCCGCGAAAATGGTCACGATCAGATACCTGTGCGAGCCGAAGCTGTCCACAGGCCAAAGTGACCCAACTGCCCGCTCAGTCCTTCGGGAGCTTGAACATCCGGTCCCCGTTGCGGATCACGCCGTCCGTCTCCACGCTGCAGAGGATACCCCGCAGCCGCAGATCAAGATGTTCCGGCACGGTGATCCAGTCCTTGGCATCGACGCCGTAGCGGACTTTCCACTTCACGCAGGCGTCGTTGAACACCTCCGACACCCGCAGAACAGCACTGCCGACGTCCAGCAATTGCCCTTCGGGCAGGTTGGCCCGCGAAAGGTCCATGTCCACGATGAAGGTATCGCCGGGGTGCACTGTGTTTTCCCGGTCCGTCCAGACGAGGTCGAGCACGCGCTTCTGCAGGATGCAGACCTGAATCCCCGGGTGCGGCGAGTCATCGGGCAGCTTCATCCATGGGGCGGTCTGCCAGCGTTCACCGGGGATGCCCTGCGCACGGGTCACTTCTATTTGATCGACGAAATTTCGTGCACCGTAGCCCGGCCGCAGGCACAGCATCTCGACTGCCGCCCCATCGGAGGGGGCGGCCATGATGTCGGGCAGTGCCCGGTCAAGCTGATCGCGGGTGACGGCTGTCACGTTCAATCGTCCAGCAACGCTTCGTCTTCCATGTCGGAGGCACCGAAGTCGAGGCCATGGGCCGCGCGAATCTTGTCTTCGATCTCCATCGCCATGGCGGGGTTGTCCTTCAGGAACTGCTTGGCGTTCTCACGCCCCTGCCCGACGCGTTCGTCGCCATAGCTGAACCAAGAGCCGGACTTTTCAACCACGCCGGCTTTCACGCCGAGGTCGAGCAATTCGCCCATCTTGGAGATACCTTCGCCATACATGATGTCGAATTCGACCTGCTTGAAGGGTGCCGCCACCTTGTTCTTCACGACCTTGACGCGGGTCGCGTTGCCGACGACCTCGTCACGGTCCTTCAGCGCGCCGATCCGGCGAATATCGAGCCGAACGGAGGAATAGAACTTGAGCGCGTTGCCGCCCGTGGTGGTTTCGGGGGAGCCGAACATCACGCCGATCTTCATGCGGATCTGGTTGATGAAGATCACCATGCAGTTCGAGCGGCTGATCGAGCCGGTGAGCTTGCGCATCGCCTGGCTCATCAGGCGGGCCTGAACGCCGACGCTGCTGTCGCCCATGTCCCCTTCGAGTTCCGATTTGGGCGTCAGGGCCGCGACGGAATCGACGATCACCATGTTGACGGCGCCCGACCGCACCAACGTATCGGTAATCTCCAACGCCTGTTCACCGGTATCGGGCTGGGAGATCAGCAATTCATCGATGTCGACACCCAGTTTGCGGGCATATTGCGGATCGAGCGCATGTTCCGCGTCGACAAAGGCGCAGACGCCGCCCGCTTTCTGCTGCTCTGCCACGCAATGCAGAGTCAGGGTGGTCTTGCCCGAGGATTCGGGACCATAGATCTCGATGATCCGGCCCATGGGCAACCCGCCGATTCCAAGTGCGATATCAAGGCCGAGCGACCCGGTGGAGCTGGCCCTGATGTCCTGCACCGCGCCCTGCGAGCCCAGTTTCATGATGGAGCCCTTGCCGAACTGACGTTCGATCTGGGCCAGCGCGCTGTCGAGCGCCTTTTGCTTTTCCGCGCTCTTCTTGTT
>NZ_LWGH01000461.1:0-5706 GCF_001635395.1 Sulfitobacter sp. HI0129
CGCCCGGCTGCGCGCCGCCCTGAAGGAGGCCTGACATGCCTGACGATGCGACGCCGCCGCAGACCGGAGAAAAGGNGCGCCCGCCCTGAATGACGTCACCGTCCCAGTCCTGCGCGTTTCCCCCCTGATCGAGAAAGGCCACCGCCTGCGCGCCCGACTGGATCACCGTGAGCGGGTCCAGCCGCACCAGTTCGCCCGCGTGGTTGGCATAGCGGTCGCAAGCCCCCGACTTGCCGTCAGCGATGTAGCACATCACCGGGCAGGCATCGCAGCGGATCTTCGCGGACGGGGGGCGCTCCTTTTCTCCGGTCTGCGGCGGCGTCGCATCGTCAGGCATGTCCGGCCTCCTTCAGGGCGGCGCGCAGCCGGGCGGGCGTTGCGGGCGCATGGGTCACGCGGGCGCCGGTTGCGTGGTAAATGGCGTTGAAGATGGCGGGCGCGGTGGGGATTAGCACATGTTCGCCCAGCCCCTTGGCGCCATATGGGCCATGGGCGTCCGGCACCTCGAGGATCAGCGTCTCGACAGGGGGGACATCGCCGATGGTCGGGATGAGATAGTCGTGCAGGTTCTCCGTCCGGCCCGGCAGGTATTCCTCCATCAGCGCCATGCCGAGGCCCTGCGCGATGCCGCCTTCCACCTGCCCTTCGACCAGCAGCGGATTGATCGCGCGACCCACGTCATGGGCCGCCACGAACCGCAGGGGCCGCGCCAGCCCCAGCGGCACGTCGACCTCTACCACCGCAAGCTGTGCGGCATAACCGAACTGGGCATAGGGCGCGCCCTGACCGTTCCGGTCCATGGGCGCCACGGGCGGATCATAGGTTTCTTCCGCGCGCAGAACGTAGCCCTCTGCGTCCGGTTCCAGCCGCGACGGCTCCAGCCGTTCGCGCCGCGCACCTTCGGTGACCAGAACGGCACCACCTTCCAGTGCGATGTCGGCGGCGGGGCCGGCATTGACCTGTCGCAGGATCGCGCCCCGCAACGCCTCCCCCGCCAGCCGGGCGGCGTTACCCGACACGAAAGTCTGACGCGAGGCGGATGTTTTTCCGGCATCAGGCGTGATGTCGGTATCCGCCCCGGCAATCACGAGGTCCTCCACGCAAAGACCGATGGCGGCGGCGAAGATCTGTGGAATGACCGTGTCGGCCCCCTGCCCGATGTCCATCGCCCCCTGATGCAGCACGATGCGCCCGTCGCGGCGCACACCGGCCTTGATGGTCGAGGGGTTCGGCAGCGAGGTATTGCCGCAGCCATACCACGCCGAAGCCAGCCCCACGCCGCGCAACCGGCGGCCATGGCCGCCCGCGTTGAAGGTGGCGCACTCTGCCTTCGCCGCTTCCCATGCGGGCCTCAGCGCATCCAGACAAGCGGCAATCCCCACGCCCTGTTCGAACACCTGCCCGCAGACGGTGGGCACGCCATCTCTCAGGGCATTGCGCAGGCGGAACTCCAGCGGGTCGAGGCCCAGTTTTTCCGCCATCAAGTCAAAGGCGGTTTCCTGTGCAATGGCCGACTGAGGCACGCCGAAGCCCCGGAACGCCCCCGAGGGCGGGCAATGGGTATGCACCGCCCGGCTGCGCGCGCGGTAGTCGGCAATTCGGTAGGGGCCGCTGGCATGGACCGGCACGCGGTTCGCCACGGTGGGGCCCCAACTGGCGTAGGCACCGGTGTTGAAATCGCCGTCGAAGGTCATCCCGCTGATGCGGCCCTCCGCCGTCGCGCCCAGCTTCAGGCTGATCTCGGCCGGGTGGCGCTTGGTGGTGCTGCGCAGGGACTCGCCCCGGTCATAGGTCATCCGGACAGGGCGGCCCGTGCGCATCGCCGCCAGCGCAATGAAGGGCTGCAGCGACAGGTCGATCTTGGAGCCGAAGCCGCCGCCGACAGCGGTGGGCACCACCCGGATCGCGCCCCGGTCAAGGGCGAGGATACCGGCCAGCGCCTCGCGGTCCATGCCGGGGGCCTGCGTGCAGGCATGGACATGCAGCCGCCCCTCCACCATCTCGGCAAAGCCTGCCTCGGGTTCGATATAGGCATGTTCCACGAAGCTCGTCGTGATCTGCGTCTCCACGATATGGGCCGCGCGGCCCAGCGCGCCGTCGGCATCGCCGCATTGCACCAGCCCGCCGCACATGACGTTGCCTTCGCGGTCGGAAAAGAGTTGCGGCGCATCCGGCGCCAATGCCTCCGCCACGGTGGCCACGGTTTTCTGTGGCGTCCATTCCACCGGAAAGCTTTCAAGGTCCAGCCGCGCCATGGCGCGGGCCTCGCCCACGACGCAGGCAATCGCCTCCCCCCGGAACCGCACGTGGGAAACCGCAAAGACCGGCTGATCGATGAACCCCGGGATGACGCCAAAGGCGTTTTCCCCCGGCACATCCGCCGCCGTCAGCACGCAGTGCACGCCGGGATGCGCGTCCTGCCACGCCCGAACATCGCCAAGGACGAAACTGGCCGCGGGATAGGGCGACCGTATCGCCCGCGCCACCAGCGCGCCCGCCGGGGCCACATCGTCGCCAAAGCGGGCGGAGCCATCCACCTTCGCCGCACCATCGAGCCGCCGGGCAGGACTGCCGAGGCCCGTGCCCGCCGGGACCATGGCGGCGGCGGCATGCGCCTCCCTCACCGCGGTCACGATCTTGCGGTATCCCGTACAGCGGCAGAGCACACCGCCCAGCGCATCCATGACCTGCGATTCATCCGGGCGGGGCACCGCGCGCAGCAGCGCCACGGCAGAGACCATCATGCCGGGGGTGCAGATGCCGCATTGCGCCGCCTGATGGTGCTGGAACGCGGTCGCGAGGTTCTGGGCGTCCTTATCCCGCGCCACCAGCCCGGACAGGGTTTCTACCCGGCGCCCCGCGGCCTGCTGCGCCGGAACGAGACAGGCACAGACCGGATCGCCATCCAGCAGGACGGTACAGGCGCCGCAGTCGCCGGCATTGCAGCCGACCTTTACATCGCGGCAGCCCAGCCCGTCCCGCAATGCCTGCGACAGCCGCTGGCCCGGTATCGCGTCAAGCTGCACCTGCGCACCGTTCAACGCAAAGGAGGTCATGAGGGTATCGCTGCGCTTATCCATCCCCGATCTCCCCCAGGGCGCGGCGCAGCAATTCGATCACCGCCTCGCGCCGGTAGCCTGCCGTGGCGCGCACGTCATCGATGGGCGACAGCGCGTCGAAATCCCCCGCCCGAAGGGAGGCGGCGGCTTCGGCGGGCGGCATCCCCTCCAGCCGCGCTTCGAGCGATGGAAGCCGCATCGCCACGGGCGAGGCCGCACCAACCCCGATACGGGGATCGCGCAACAGGCCACCGGTAACCTCTGCCGTTACCGCGACCATGCAGATGGAAATCACGAGGTATCGCCGCGCACCCAGCTTTACGAAGGAGGACCGCGCCCCCGAGGCCGGATCGGGCACGAGGATCGCGGTGACGAGTTCGCCTTCCCGCCTGAGTGTCTGGCGCGGCCCGGTGATGAAGGCACCCAGCGGCAGTACGCGCCGCCCGTCCTGAGCCGTCAGTTCCACGCGCGCATCCAGCGCCAGAAGCGGCGGCACACCGTCGGCGGCGGGCGATGCGTTGCAGATGTTTCCCGCCACGGTGCCGGTATTCTGGATCTGGACAGAGCCCACTTCGCGCGCCGCCGTCTTCAGACCGGCAAAGGCAGGCGGCAGATCGGCGCGCAGGATGTCCGTCCATGTGGTGGTTGCCCCGATGCGCCAGTGACCCTCCTGCCGGGACAGCCCCCGCAGCCCGGCAATGCGGCTGATATCCAGCAGGTCGCCCGCGAAAGGCCGCTCCGCCTGGGCGGGGAACCAATCGGTGCCGCCCGCGATGAAATGGACGCCGCCGCGCCCCGCGAGCGCGAGCGCCTCCTGTAGTTCCGTCGCCGCGAGATAGCTCATCACGCCCCCTCACCGCCCCGGCGGGCCGGTCGAAAACTTGTTGGTACACGAATAAGAATTCCGAACCTCGCTTGAGTCAAATGAATTCCCGCCCGAGGCAGGGAAATTCATCAGGGTCCGATGGCAATGCTTGATCGGCAAATGAATTCTGTTAGCGTTCAAACGAGTTCGCGTCAGAAAAGGTAGCGCATCATGCCTGCAGATTCCGCCCCCCCGCCTTCCGAAACGTCGCGCAAGCTGGTGATCCGCAACATCGGATATATCCTGTCGGGCCGGATGGAGGAGCCGGTGATCGAGGCGGATTGCCTGATCGCCATCGACGGCAAGATCGACAGTTGGGGCCGCGCAGCGGACATGGATTGCGAGGATGCCGATACGATCATCGATGCGGAGGGGGTGACGCTGGCACCCGGGCTGATCGACAGCCACGTGCACCCGGTGGTGGGCGACTATACCCCGCGCCAGCAACAGCTTCACTGGATCGATTCGACGCTGCATGGCGGGGTCACGACGCTGATCTCGGCGGGGGAGGTCCATATGCCGGGCCGCCCGAAGGACGTCGTCGGCCTAAAGGCGATGGCGATCGCATCACAGCGCTGGTACGAGAATTTCCGCCCCTCGGGCGTCAAGGTCCACGCGGGCGCGCCCGTCATCGAACATGGCATGGTGGAGGAAGACTTTGCCGAGTTGGCCAAGGCTGGCGTCACCCTCTTGGGCGAAGTGGGCCTCGGCACCGTGAAGGACGGCAAGACCGCCGCGCAGATGGTCGGCTGGGCGCGCAAATACGGCATCCAGAGCACGATCCACACCGGCGGGCCGTCGATCCCCGGGTCGGGGCTGATCGATGCGGACATGGTGCTGGAAACGGGCACGGATGTTGTCGGCCATATCAACGGAGGCCATTCCGCCCTGCCCGATGACCAGATCGTCTGCCTTTGCGAAAGCTGCAAGGCAGCGCTTGAGATCGTGCACAACGGCAACGAACGCGCCGCTTTGCTGACGCTGAACACAGCGCGCGAGCTCGACAAGCTCGATCAGATCATTCTGGGAACGGATGGGCCCGCCGGATCGGGCGTGCAGCCGCTGGGCATCCTGCGGATGATCGCCATGCTGTCCTCGCTCGGCAATGTCCCGGCAGAGGTCGCCTTCTGCTTTGGCAACGGCAACACCGCACGGCAGCGCAAGCTGGATACCGGGTTGATCGAAAAGGGCAAATGCGCCGACTTCGTACTGCTGGATCAGGCGCAGCACGCCCCCGGCAAGGACATGCTGGACTCGGTGCAACTGGGTAACCTGCCGGGCGTCGGAATGACGGTAATCGACGGCGAGGTGCGCTCCCTGCGCAGCCGCAACACCCCGCCCGCGAACCGGCTGCCGCAGGTGGTGCGGGGGCGCGCGCCCCTCTAGCCCTCTCCGCCCCCAAGCGGGCGCCATTCCGGCACGCGTTTTTCGACGAAGGCCCCGATGCCCTCTTCCGCATCGGGTTCCAGCATGTTTTCCACCATGACCTGCGCGGTGAAAGCATAGGCCTCGGGCAGCGGCATCTCTACCTGACGATAGAACGCTTCCTTGCCGATCCGCAGGGTGGCGGGGGATTTCTCAGCAATCGCCCGGGCCAGCTTCTCGGTCTCCGCGCGCAGATCCTCGGCCGCCACGACATCGGACACTAGCCCCTGGGCCAGCGCCTCGGAGGCCGGGATCATCTCTCCGGTCAGCAGCATTTTCATCGCCTGTTTGCGCGACACGTTGCGTGACAGGGCCACCATGGGGGTGGAACAGAAAAGCCCGATATTGACGCCCGGC
>NZ_LWGH01000462.1:0-2311 GCF_001635395.1 Sulfitobacter sp. HI0129
ACGGTGAGCAAAACGGCAACCGCCAGCGCCCCCAGCACCACCAACCCACCTGCCGCTGCCGCGATCAGCTCTGACAGGGCGGGATGGTTCCACGCGCGCAGGAAAGGCAGGGCCTGCCAATCAAGACGGCCCAGCAACCAATATGTCATCTCGTCATTCATGGGCCACCCCGTCCGGGCCAGTCGCGGCCTTGCCGGCGGCGGCAACAAAGGGGTCGGCCATGATCCGGCCAAAGACAAGCGGTTCGTTCAGCACTTCGCGCTTCTTCAGGCGGGAAAGGGCTGCGTCATCCAGCGCGGGTGCATCGGCGGTAAGCTCGGCCAGCATCGGTTCGAATTGTTCGCCTTCCACCACTTCGGCCACAAATTTCTGCTCCGCGAAGCCTTCGCCGTTGAACTGCGTATTCTGGCCCCGGTAGCGGCCCAGGGCATCGGCTTTCAGGTTCAGTTCGGTGACCATCTTCGGCATCGCGTATATCTGCCCGCCCAGCTGCGGGATCATGAAGGACTGCAGAACCGTCGCGCTGGTCAGACGGAAGCGCACCGGGCGATCCACCGGCAGGATCAGGCGGTTCGCGAGCGCCACGCCTTGCTCGGGATAGATGAAAAGCCATTTCCAGTCATAGCCTACCACCCGCACCTCCAGCGGGGGGCCACCCGGAAGCGGCGCATAAGGATCGAGGTTGTGCGATTCCTTCCAGAGATTCCACCCCAGCACCCCCACGAGCACAGCAGGAACCCCCCAGATGACTATTTCGGCCAACCAGGAAAATTCCCATTCAGGGCGATAGTCTGCGTCAGAACTCAGGCGATAGCGCCAGAGGACGAAGGCGACGCCTGCGAAAACCGGCAGGATGACGATCAACATCAGCCAGACGATGGTGAGCATGTGGGATTGCTGGGCCTGTGCAACCGGTCCTGCCGGTGCGAACAGCCCCAGACCGTTTTCGCAACCGGAAAGGGGGAAGGCAAATATCAGCGGCCAGAGCTTATGCGAACTTCGGCTCAATTCCATTCCTTGGCCTCAAAAATATACAGTAACCCTGTTTGCCGCTGATCGGTCAAATGCCCATGGCACCAATCCTCACGTTTCCGAAAAGAAAACCAGCCCCCCCGCCTTAAGTTTCAAATTTCCATTCGCAAAAACGCACGTGCGGCCGGCGCAGGGCCGGCCGCGTGTCATTCACCTCAGGGCTTTTGGCCCTCGGGCAGCAGCAGGAGCCCGGTGTAGGTGTCGAAGTAATCGGCATAGGCGAGCGCCTCGCCCACCACGCCGTTGTCACCAGCCTTGATCGACCGGATCGGGTGGCTGCCCCCTTCGTTCTGGCCGAAGACGGTAAAGCTTTGACCCGCTGGCAGCCCACGTGCAGTGATGTCGATTTCGTCCACCCCCGCGACATGCCGGATATTGGCCGAGGCGCTGGCCCCTTCCGCCCCGCGCACTTCAATCGCGATGTTCTCCACGCGGTTTCCGAGACCCTGCTCGCCAAGGTTAGCCCCTTCGGCCCCCGGCGCGGCATTGGCCACGTAGATCAGGGCCTGCGGGTCCTGCCCCACGCTCAAGGTCTTGATGACCTCGTTCGTCGCGGTGTCGATGATGTCGACCGCATCGGATTTCTGCAGCACCACGTAAAGGCGACTGTTGTCAGGGCTGGGCCAGATACCGTGCGGCGCGACGCCGGAATGTTCGATCTTGCCGATCTCTTCCGGTTCGCCGTCGGTGCGGCGGAAGATCTTCGTCTGGTTCAGGCCGCCCACGGTGACATAGGCGTAATCGGTTCCGTCCCGCGTCACGAAGTTCGGGTGGTTTGTCCGCGGTCCGGTTTCAAGCACCGCCTTCACCTTGAAGGTGCGGGCGTCGATAACGGTGGTATGTCCGGTGCCGGGATGACCGAGCCACAATTCCTTCCCATCGGGTGTGACCGCTTCGTCCGCCGATCCCCCGGCCTGTTCTGGTACGGCGATCTCATCCATCACCTTGCGGCTGGCCACGTCGATCACGGCAACGGTATTGGCGAAGAGGTGGTTGACGAAGGCATGCGCCCCATCAGGGCTGAAAACCACCTTCGAAGGGCCCGATGCGGTGGTGATCCGGTCCTGAACCTCACCGGTTTCGCGGTCGATGACCGAGACATAGCCTTCGCCCCGGATTGCCGCCCAGACCGTTTTGCCATCCGGCGACACGAATGCCTCATGCGGGGAACGGCCGACATAGGCGGTGGTCTGAACCTTGTTCGTCGCCGGATCGAGAACTTGTACCGCGTTGGACGAAACACTGACCACGCTCACCGCACTGCCGTCGCGGGCAAAGC
>NZ_LWGH01000463.1:0-6334 GCF_001635395.1 Sulfitobacter sp. HI0129
CTGTGGTGGGCTGTCCATCAAGACAAGGTCGAAATCACCTTCGACCTGGGACAATGCGTTTCGGATGCGCGTAAAGAACGGCTGGTCAGGGTTCGAATGGACAGCAGATTCAGTCTCGAATTCAGACAACATGAGGCGCGACGGCGCAATCGAAAGCCCGGGGAAGTAGGTGGGAACGACGACATCGGCCATGCTTACTGGATCGTCGTAACGGATCGCGTCATAGACAGTCAGCCCATCAAACTCGATTTCCGGGCTGATGCCGCACATGGATGTGAGAGACCCCTGGGGATCCAGATCAACGACCAACACGCGGTAGCCGCGAAGCGCAAAATAATGCGCAAGATGGATACTCGTGGTGCTCTTGCTCGACCCGCCTTTGAAGTTCATCAACTGCCAAACTTGCAGTTTCTCGTCACCAGACCGTCGAGGCAGATAGCGCCCTTTCTTGCGTGACGACTTCTCTAGAATCTCGCGCGCATCCCATACCTCTTGCGCCGTGTAAAAGCGCCGCCCTCCACGAACATCTTCGGGCTCTGGGATGGTTCCTTCTGAGTGCAGCTTTCGCATGAACTGACCGGAGACCCCGAGGAGTTCTGCAGCCTCAGGTGCGGAAAAAGACCGTAGCGTTTTTGTGCTATCTGGGGCAAAAGCTGAAAGAAGATGCTCCCGGATGGCGGCATTCAACCGCTCGGAAATATCTGTCGCGAGCGCTGAAGGCTTCTCGTTTGCCAGTGGTGTCACAGGAATCATCTAGTTGCCCCAAAATCGAAAATATGGCCTTTTTCGCGCCACTTGGGGATAAAAGCCGTGATTCACAGCGCTAAGTCAAGATTTTTCCTCTATATAGTGTCTATTGAGGCGGGAAGAGACTATATGCGCGGACAGCGCTTGCTTCGGAATTTACAGCTGTAAACGGGCTGGCAGAGGTTCTCCTCTGCCAGCCGTTGGCTTAGGCGGCGTCTTTGGGACCCCAGGGGATGACGGCCTGCAGGGACAGATCGTCCTGGTTCGCGGCCTTGCCGAGGTTGGCGTTGAAGCCGTGGTCGCGGATGGTCAGCGTGTAGTAGTCGGCGCCGGTCTCCTTGTTCTGCTTTTTCCAGATGCCGCCGCACTCGACCAGCTTGCCGCGCGGGGAGCGGCCGAGCACGCGGTGCGTGGGGGCCATCGGGTTCGTGCTTGCGACGGGTTCGACCGTGATGTCGAGATCAAAAGTCAGGGTCGAGATGGAGCCGACGCCCTTGGCGGTTTCGATGTCGGCGCTGGTGAATTTGATGCAGTTCGTGGTCATTGCTCTTCTCCATGTTTGCGTTGCAATGATGGTCACCTTGCAGCTGGCCAAGGCCCGGCCACACCGAAGGCGAAGCGTAAGCTGGAGAGGGGCAGGCGCCGGTCTTTTTGGCGCGCGAGGAATGACCCGCAGGGTCAGGGGAAAAAGATCGGCGACAACCTTTGTGGACGGGGCGACAGCTGCGACCAGCATGTCATGCAAAGCAACACATCGGGAGAAGTGCGGTGGCCACGAAGGAAAAATTGGGTGAACAGCTGAGGGAGATGCCACGAGGGCTTTGGCTCCTTTCTAACTCACCGAAGATGAGACATAGTCCAGACGTCAAAGTCGCATCACTCAGGATTACTAGCTTGCCGACAGTCTTCGCTGAAGCGCCCACGATGCGAAGGAGTGCTCGAGGCGAACAGAGCGTGGAACGAAAGGCCGGGTCGCCACGAGACACCGCAACCATGCAATAGCCCCAAATGACAGCGCGGCTGGTTGGTTCGGTCAGACAATGCGACAAGATATTTGGTCAAGGGCCGCCGCTACCAACGGACAGAGCATACTGCTGCCTAGCTCTGGCATCAGTTGCCAACTTGCCCTTCCAGTGCGCATACTATACGTCATTGACACATACGCCGACGAAACCTATATGGGACAAGAGATGACACGATTGCAAACAGTGGTCGAACTGCCCGAATTCCAGAGGCGTGCCAAGGCAATCATGTCGGACCAGGAGCGAGAGGCGGCGATCGACTTTATCGCTGCCAATCCGGAAGCTGGCGTGTCTCTTGGCGGCGGACTTCGTAAGGTCCGCATCCCGAGAGAGGGGGGCGGAAAAAGCGGCGGCTTCAGGACGGTGTATGTCTTTGGCGGGACCCATATGCCGATCTTTCTGATCACGGTCTTCGCCAAGAATGAGAAGGCCAACCTGTCGAAGTCTGAGCAGGCCGCGGCTGTAGAGATGAGCAAGGCGCTTGTCGCGAAATATGGAGACGCAACATGAGTGCATTTGAATCCGTGTCCAAGGGACTGGAAGAGGCGCTGGCCTTCGCAGATGGCGATTTGGCCGGCGCAAAGGTGCATGAAGTTTCCGTGGCCGAGGTCGATGTCGCCGAAGTTCGGCAACGGACGGGCCTGTCCCAGGCAGAGTTCGCCAAGAGCATTGGCGTCGCGAAAGGCACGCTGCTGAACTGGGAACATGGGCGCCGGCACCCGACAGGCCCGGCTCAGGTTCTGCTGGCATTGATCGCAAAGAAGCCTTCTGTCGTGCAGGACCTTTTGCGCGGGGCGTGAACCGGGGCCTAGGCCCCGATCCTCTTGATGCGGATCCCGAGCTTGCGAGCCTTGTCGACGATATTCTCGGTGATACCCGAACCGGGCGTGGCGATCAGACCCTGCGGCATCGTCTCGAGCATCTTGTCGTTGCGCTTGAAGGGGGCGGCCTTGCCGTGGCTCTTCCAGTCGGGCTTGAAGACCACCTGGGTGACGCCGCGGGTATCTGCCCAGCGAGCCGCTATCATCTCGGCGCCTTTGGGCGTGCCGCCGTGCAGGAGCACCATGTCCGCGTATTTGGCATGCGTGGCGTCGAGGACGGACCAGATCAGATCGTAGGCGTGATAATCCCCGCCAGAGAAGGCGATCCGCGTACCTTCGGGGCAGTGCACCTCGGTCTCTTTGCGGCGCTTGGCCGAGAGATAGGCCCGGCTGTCCACCACGGCGGATGTGAGGCCGCGATGCGAGACCTTGGATCCGGTGCGCGGTAGCCAGGGTGAGCCGGTGGTGGCCGAGAAGTGATCCACGGCCAGATCGCGCATCTGCTCGAAAGCGTCGCGATGGTCCCAGAGCTTGAGCCCGATCATTTGGAGACGCTCGAGCTCGACCGAGGCGATCTCGGAGCCGTCCTGGATGGCGAGGCTTTCCCGGACCTCGAATTCGTTGTCGTCGAGGAGCTTCTGGATATGGGTCAGCCGGCGATGGAAGATCGAGGTCAGAGACCAGAGCATCTCTTCAAGATTGTCTTCCAACTGGCTGCCAGTGAGGAGGACGATGGTGGTGTCAAAGAGGGTCGCCATGGCGAGGTCTACCTCATCTGGCTGGGGCAGGGGGCGATGATCGGTCTCACCGGGTCCCGGTCTCGCGCCATGAAGTGCGAGGTGGTCGAGGATGGCGGAGGTCACGCCGGTCTCCTCTTGGATGTCTGTCTGATTGGGCATTGTCTGGTTCCTCTGTTGGATCTGACCCGATTTGGATGGGGCGATAACAGGACCGGCGGCGACCGGGCCGCATCCGTCAGGATCGGAGCAGAGCGGAGAATGTGACCCGGGCCGGAAAATTGCCCCCGCGAGGAATGCCCTGAAGGGGCAGGGGAATTTTCTGGTGCGTGGCGCATTGCTGCCCGGGCGAGGGGCACTCAGCCCCGACCCGCCGGTCCATCGCTCCCGAAATCCAAACGGGATCAGATCGAACCCGCGGAACCTTTGCTCTGTCGGACATCACCGGGGAGGTTGACGGTCACCCATCCTCAATCTCCAGACCTTGTGCTTTCATGGCCCCTAACAGGGACCGGCGCAGCGCATCTTTGCCAAATGCCCGCAGATCGTCGTTGAAATCCCCCATGGCCGGCACGAGGCCGCCACATGCAATTCCAAGCGATTCCAGCTGGTTACGCAATTTCGTTGATGCGTTACGTCCAGCTTCGTCATTGTCCCGCGCGATCCAGATGCGCTTTATCCCCGGCGGCGGGATGAAGAGGCCGAGATGGGTGGCGGTGAGACAGGAGGCAAGGTTGAATTCAGGAAGAGCCGTGCCGATCGAGAGGGCGTTCTCGAGCCCTTCGCCGACGATGAGATCGCTACGAGAGGTGCCGGACCAGAAGCGGATGGCATGCCCGTGCAGATGTCCAAGGATCCTTTTCGGGCTCTCGATCGCAGCCAGACCGCCGGTGGACGGGTCGAGAAAAACCCTTGCGCATCCGGTGATCTGGCCCCGATTGTCAGTGATCTTAGCCAGCAGGGCAGGGGCCCTTTGTGGCGGATTGGCGTCGTCTTCGCCCTGCCGCAGGAAGACCCGCGGGTGATAGCGCAGGGCCGGGCCAAGACGCGTGATCCCGCGACCTTGCAGATAGGTGGCGCCCAATGTGCCAAGCACCGGCTTGCCTGCGGAGAAGAGTTTGCGCGCCCGCGCGATGCGTTTGCTGGAGGCAGCATCCGGTCGCTCAGCCCTTTGGGTTTCACGAGGTGCGGCAGGGCAGGGGCCCTCACCGAGAAAGGACCGGGCCTCCCTCAGGGTTTCCTTCAGCGTAACCGATCCGAGCCGTTCATGAAGCAGGTCGATCAGGTCGCCGTATTCACCCGTCGCGAAGTCCTGCCAAGACCCAGCCTTGCGCCAGCCTTCCGCCTGCAGTCGGATCGCGAGACTCTGCCCTTTTGCGCCAGAGGTGTCGCCAACCTGCCAATAGTTGCCCTGCTTGCGGCCTTCGGGAAAATACTGGCGGCAGAAGCTCTCGGCGCGGTCTGCCAGATCGGCCGAGAGATCTGCGATGCTGCGCCGCGCGTTCATGCGGCGGCATCCGCTGCGCCGGCGCCAACCGGATGCTCGGTGAGAATACGCGCCAGCACGTCGATGCCGTCCACCGGAATGAACACCCGGGTCTTCCACTGGATCACCTCGGTGAAGCAGCCCATCGCTTTCAGGCCGGGCAGGGCCGTGCCCGACGCACCGATCAGTTCAAGCCTCGGCTGTCCCATGACCAGGGACCGGCGCAGCTGGTAACCACCGAGCAGGCTGAGGGTCGTCCTGGCGTCCATCACCGCGGCGAAGACCTCCTGCGGTGTCATCTCGATTTGACAATCGAGGCCGAGCCGCGCGTAGACATTGAGAAGCTGCTCCTGGCTGACCAAACGGCCGATGGCGCGCTCGCCGTCTTGGGTCTGCAGGCGATAAATGCGCATGTTGTCTGGGGGGAGCCGGTCCCAGATCGGCAGGAGCAACCCGCAGATCAGAGTGATCTTCGATGTGGTGAACTCCGGCACCGCGTCAACCTCGGCCTGCCAGAACTGTTCGAACATCGCATCATCTATCTCTTCCCAGTGTGATTTCGAGAATTCGGAAAGGGCGAGGATCTCTGTTGCCATGGGCCGCAGCAGTTTCACCCGCAGGATCGGTACACCGTCCTCATCCATGAAGGCCGGTGCCTTGACCATCAGGGCCGCGCGCTTGGAGGTCTTGTTCCAGCACAGCGTCGCGCCTTTCGTGTCAGCGCAGATTGCTTTGACGCGGGGCAGGGTGAGCGGATCATTGCGATCTGTGCGCTCCACGGTCAGGGCAGTCGCCGTCGCGCCCGTCGCGTCATGCTCGAAGATGACCTTGCGATCGACGATCTCGAATTTCTCGGCGCGCAGGGTCTCAAGGCCGACATCGAGCGTGCCTGCCTGACGCGCGTCCTCGATGATCGCCGAAAGAAACCCACCAAAGGCCTCGAAAATTGCGTCCTGCATGTCGATCCTCAGCGCAAGGCAGCGGTTCAGGAACTGCCGGATCGGCGGCAGATTCTCTTTCATCGTGCCGTCCGCCTCATCGAGCGTCAGCCCGGTCATCTCCTGGAATTTGGCGTAAGAGCAGGCCTCGATCTTGCCCGCACGCAGCTTGTAGAAGAACTGCCGCAGCGCAGCGCGTGCGTAGGGACTCTCAAGGTTGTCCTCGGCGCGGAACATGTTCTGCCCGCCGGTCTCGCGTTGCCCCTTGGTGATGGCACCGAGCGTGTCGAGGCGGCGGGCGATGGTGGAGAGAAACCGCTTCTCACCTTTCACATTGGTCGCGACGGGGCGAAAGAGCGGCGGCTGCGCCTGATTGGTGCGATTGGTGCGCCCCAGCCCCTGGATCGCATTGTCCGCCTTCCAGCCGGGCTCCAGAAGGTAATGCACCCGCAGGCGCTGGTTCTTGGCCTCCAGATCGGCATGATAGCTGCGCCCGGTGCCCCCGGCATCGGAGAAGATCAGGATGCGCTTAGCATCGTCCATGAAGGCCTGCGTCTCGCCGAGGTTGGAGGAGGCGGCGCGG
>NZ_LWGH01000464.1:0-1811 GCF_001635395.1 Sulfitobacter sp. HI0129
GGCAATGGCCCATGCCCGGAGTGGGCCGGTCTCGATGCTCACCGAACAGAGCCGAATGCACCCCGCGATCTGCGGTCTGGTTTCCGATACATTCTACGGTGGGCAGTTAACAACGGTAGATCGCATTGCGGACCGCCCCTGCCCGATCACTCCGGCCAGCGGTGCGCTGTCAGCCCCCGTCGTCCTATTAGACCTTCCGCCGTTGAGCCGGACCCGGGTGCAGGCTTTCGAGACATTCGAAGGCACTTCGCCCTGCAACCGGGCCGAGGCTGCAGCGCTATTCGAGGCTCTCGACCGGCTGAGCCCTGCAAATGGCGCCACTCCCACGCTCGCGATCCTATCGCCCTACACGGCACAGTGCCGCCTCCTCCATGCGCGCGTGTCCTCGCGCGTCGACCCTGAGACCAGGCACCTGAACGGCTTCGCCAGCCCCAAGGGCGACGGCGTATTCGTTCAGACAATTGACAGCTTCCAGGGTGGCGAAGCCGACCTGGTGGTGGTGAGCACCGTGCGCAACAATCAAAAGATGGGCCGGCATGCCCTCGGCATCCTCGGCGACCGCAGGCGCATGAACGTTTTGCTCAGCCGTGCCAAACACAAGCTCGTGCTCGTAACATCAACCGGCTTCCTAAAAAACGCGGTCAAATGGTCCGAACCCGGACGCGGGCCCGGACATGACCTCGAATTCTTGGCGGCGTTGCTGAGACGGATCGACCTGATGGCGGCGCCGGACGATCCGGACGCGAATCCCACGGCCTCGATCATCGCCTGCGGTGAGGACGGGAAGGTGGTTCAATGACGCTGTTGATCCCAGCGGTTTGGTATCGAGCCAGGGCCATTATTGAGCGTCGATGGGGCTGGAGCCCCGTCGAAGAGGAGGTGCTTCTTGCCCTGCGTGAGAAGCCCGGGACCAGCGCCTCTGTGGCAGCTGAGCTTGGTATTCCCCGTCAGGTGTCAGAAGCGGCAGTGAGCCGGCTGATGCGGTTCGGGTTGATCGAAATTCGCATCGCGCCCGAGCCCGCGCTTGCGATGACCGATGCCGCGCGCGCCCACCTGCTGGCCGGCCGATCGCTCCCTGAACGGGCGCAGCGCCGCGAGATGACGGTGAGCCTCGTCTTCGACAAGCTGGGTGGCTCGGTGTTTCGCCGTCGCGAGGTGGTGATCAAGCCTGTGAAGAAAATCCCAAAAGGTGCGACGATCGTCGACTTTCCGAACGCCGACGAGGTCGAGACTGACTTGTCCATGGAAGAACGCGTGCGCCATCTGTTGAGTTCGTCGCTGCGTCCCGGCGAGGTCTTCGCCATGGTACGCGCCAACCTCTCCTCGATTGAGAAGCGGTTCATCCACCTTGATCTCGACCGGGTACGGGAGGGTGCGCTTCCCGAAGGCGCAAGCGACGCGCTGTGCGCGGCGGTGCGCGAGCATATCGCCTCCGGTCGCCTTCCAGCCGCCCGGTCCAGCCAGCCGGCACGACCGGCTTGTCTCGATTCACCGATCGAGACGAATGTGGCGCCGGATCAGATCCTGTTTGGCGGGCGCGATCACCTCGACCGGCTCGAGGAAGTTGTGGATGCAGCGCGCAGCGATGTCTTCGTGCTCTCGACCTTCGTCGCCACGCAGGACGACGCGAAAGCCCGGGATGGACAGGATCGTGTCTGGGCCGCCCTGGAACGTGCCGTTCGGCGTGGGGTCCGGGTCCACCTCTTCTTCGGCTCTTCTCTCGACGAAGAGCGCAAGCATACGCGAGCGATGGCGGAACTCCAGACCAGGTTGCGGGCGGCTGGCGCTGGCGTCGCAACTCATCTCGAACC
>NZ_LWGH01000465.1:0-4663 GCF_001635395.1 Sulfitobacter sp. HI0129
AGCGCTGGGAGGGCGATCTTTCATCTGCCCGTATCGAATATCTTACCGCGCAATACGCCCTCTTCCTCGACCGGGTGTGGAATATCGGCGCGCTTTACATGCCGACGCTCTGGCAGGGGGAAGAGATGATCGGCGCCCTGAGCCATGTGGCCGACCGCGATGGCAGGCGCATGACCTCCGTCTTCGGGGCCCGGCGGATGGGCAACGAGAAACTGGATATCGGGCGGCTGCAACGCGGGCTCGCCATCGAACATGCCATCGACGAAGGTTTCCGCTTCTACGACCTTGGCCATGGTGACGAGACCTACAAATACAATTTCGCCACCGGCGACAGAAAGCTCGCCTATATGGAAGTCACGCGCCGCAACATGAAGGCGGCCCATATGATTCCGCCCGAATACCTCGGCAGCGCCATGCGGCGGCTTCGCAGGTTGATCGACAGGGAAGACATCAAGGGTGCGACGGCAGCGGCGGCGCAGATAGAGAAAGCGTTGGCGGCCTGGCAGCAGAACAGGGGCTGAGAGAACCAGCCTTGGCCGAAGGGGCGGGGGCAGGGCTGGCCGCGCCCCCGCGTCAATTCGTCAAATAGTCGGCTACTCAGTCCGCCACGTCCTCGGGCTGATCCGGTTCCGCCTGATCGGCGATCCATGCAACGCTCACGACCTCTTCGCCGCGCCCGGTGTTGAAGACACGTACGCCGCCCGCGCTGCGCGAGCGGAAGGATATGCCGTCCACCGGCACACGGATCGACTGCCCCTTGGAGGTGGCCAGCATGATCTGGTCGTCCATCTCCACCGGGAAGGAGGCGACGATATCCCCGCCGCGCATCGCCTTGTCCATCGCCGCGACACCGAGGCCGCCGCGCCCGCGCACGGGATAATCGTGGCTGGAGCTGAGTTTGCCGGCACCCCGGCTGGTGATTGTCAGGATCAGGTTTTCGGCCGCCGACATTTCCACATAGCGTTCATTCGAGAAGTTCGGATCGGCTGCTGTCTCTTCTTCCTCCGCCTCGGGATCGTCGGCAAGCCCGGCCATGGCCCGGCGCATCTTGAGATAGGCGGCGCGTTCCTCGGAGGTCGCGTCGAAGTGGCGGATGATCGACATAGACACGACACGGTCATCGCCGTTCAGGCGAATACCGCGCACGCCCACGGAGGAGCGGCTGTTGAAGACCCGCACGTCTGTCGCCGGAAAGCGGATCGCCCTGCCTGAATTCGTCACCAGCATCACGTCATCGTCGTTGCTCGCGATGCGCGCGTTGATCAGCGTGGTACCCGCATGCTCGTCCTCGAACTTCATGGCGATCTTGCCGTTGCGCATGACGTTGGTGAAATCCGACAGCTTGTTGCGCCGCACGGTGCCCGCGCTGGTGGCGAAGACGACCTGCAGATCGTCCCATTCGGCCTCGTCCCGGTCCACCGGCATAATGGCGGCGATGGAAACGCCCGCCGGGATCGGCAGGATGTTGACGATGGCCTTGCCCTTCGACGTGCGCCCACCCTGCGGCAGCCGCCAGGTCTTCAGCTTGTAGACCATGCCATCGGTGGTGAAGAACAGAAGCTGCGTGTGGGTGTTGGCCACGAAAAGCGTCGTGACGACATCCTCTTCCTTGGTCTGCATCCCCGATACGCCCTTGCCGCCCCGGCGCTGGCTGCGGAATTCGGCCAGTGGCGTGCGCTTGATGTAGCCGCCGGAGGTCACGGTCACGACCATTTCCTCGCGCGCGATCAGGTCCTCGTCCTCCATGTCGCCGGACCAGTCCACGATCTCTGTCCGGCGCGGTACGGCGAAGAGTTCGCGGACTTCGCGCAGCTCGTCGGCGATGATGCCCATGATCCGCTCACGGCTACCCAGAATCTCAAGGTATTCCTTGATCTTGCCGGCCAGTTCTTCGAGTTCGTCGGTCACTTCCTTGACGCCGATCTGAGTGAGGCGCTGCAGCCGCAGCTCCAGAATGGCGCGGGCCTGCGCCTCGGAGAGGTTGTAGGTGCCGTCCTCGTTCGCGGTATGGGTCGGATCGTCGATAAGCCGGATGTAGGGCAGGATCTCCTCCGCCGGCCAGCGGCGGGTCATCAGCCTTTCTCGCGCCTCGCCCGCATCGGCAGAAGACCGGATGGTTTGAACCACCTCGTCGATATTCGTGACGGCGACGGCCAGACCGCACAGGATGTGGCTCCGCTCCCGCGCCTTGCGCAACAAGTAGGCGGTGCGCCGGGCCACGACATCCTCGCGGAAATCGACGAAGGCCGTGAGGAAGCGCCGCAGGGTCAGCGTTTCAGGGCGCCCGCCGTTCAGGGCGAGCATGTTGCAGCCGAAATAGGTCTGCATCGGGGTGAAACGGAAAAGCTGGTTCATGACCACTTCGGCGGTGGCGTCCCGCTTCAACTCCACCACGACCCGGACACCGTTCCGGTCGGATTCGTCCTGCACATGGGCGATACCGTCGATCTTCTTTTCGCGCACCTGTTCCGCGATTTTCTCGATCATCGCGGATTTGTTCACCTGATAGGGGATTTCGTCGATGACGATGGCGTAGCGGTCCTTGCGGATCTCCTCCACCCGGGTCTTGGCGCGCACGATGACGCTGCCGCGTCCTTCAAGGTAGGCTTTGCGCGCGCCGGAACGGCCCAGCATGATCCCGCCAGTGGGGAAATCGGGGCTGGGGATGTATTCGATCAGCTGTTCGCTGGTCAGGTCCGGGTCTTCGATCAGCGCCAGCGTGGCATCGACAACCTCGCCGAGGTTATGGGGCGGGATATTGGTGGCCATGCCGACGGCGATACCGCCCGCACCGTTGACCAGCATGTTGGGATAGCGCGCGGGCAGGACTGTCGGTTCACGGTCCTTGCCGTCATAGTTGTCCTGAAAATCGACTGTATCGCGGTCGATGTCTTCCAGCAGATACTGCGCGGCCTTTTCCATCCGCACTTCGGTGTAGCGATAGGCGGCGGCCTTGTCGCCGTCCATGGAGCCGAAGTTGCCCTGACCATCGAGCAGCACGAGGCTCATGGAAAAGTCCTGCGCCATGCGCACCAGCGCGTCATAGATCGCCGTGTCGCCGTGGGGGTGGTATTTACCCATGGCCTCCGCCACCGGGCGGGAGGATTTGCGGTAAGGCTTGTCATGCGTGTTGCCGGTTTCATGCATCGCATAAAGGATGCGGCGGTGCACCGGCTTCAGCCCGTCGCGCAGGTCGGGAATGGCCCGGCTGACGATGACCGACATCGCATAGTCGAGATAGGAATTGCGCATCTCTTCTTCGATGCTGACGGACGGCCCGTCGTACATCGGCCGCTCTGGCCCGTTTTCGTCATCGGTTTCAGGGGTTTCGGGCGTATCGCTCACGTCATCGACCTGTCTTTGTCAGCCTCTATATCTTGCGTCATTCCTTATCAGAATCCACAGGATAGGCGCAATGCCTGTGGCAAAAACACACTGGCAGCAACAGATGCCGAGTGCCAATGCGCTGTTTTCGTTGAAAAGTAATTCAGTGAGCGCAGACTGGTCCTGCGAGGCAGGGAAAAGGAGACTGAAAATGTCCCATCTCGAAACGGAAATGATGTTGAAGGGCTACGGGCTCACCACCGCTGAATTCTTCTATCACATGCCCGATTACACCCATGTGCTCAACAGCTTCATCTGGCAGGAATACGATCTGGCGCCCGATCATCCGCGCCTGTTCCAGTTCATCGAGTTCTGGCAGGAAAAGCTCGACGGGCCGCTCCATTCGGTACAGTTCACCCATCGCCGGATGCTGGCGTCGGGCGAATGGCGCAACGTGAAGGGCGAATTCACGCTGCACTGAAGCGCGTTGACGTGACGTTGTGCAGATAGGGGCGCGCAAGGCTGCGGGTTCCCGTCTAGGCTGACCTGAAAGAGGGGGAAGCCATGAAGCGATTGCTGACGGATCAAAAGGACATCACGCGGACCACGCTGGAAAATGTACAGCCCGCCCGGCTGGAAGAGGGTCAGGCCCGGCTGAGGCTCGAAAGCTTCGCCCTGACGGCGAATAACGTGACCTATGCCGCCGTCGGGTTCCAGACGGGGTATTGGAAGTTCTTTCCCACAGGCGTGGATGGGCAGGGCCTTGTCCCCGTCTGGGGTGTGGCAGAGGTGGTGGAAAGCCGCGCCGACGCGCTGAACCCGGGCACACGCCTTTACGGTTTCTATCCCTTGGCGGAAGAGCTGGTGATCACGCCGCACGCGGATGCGCAGGGCATGATCGTCGATGCCGCCCCGCACCGGGCCGAACTGCCGGCGGTCTACAACCGCTACTCGCCGGTGCAGCCCGCTCCGCAGCGGCAGGAAGACCTGCGCGCCTTGTTGCAGCCCTTGTTGGCAACTTCCTACCTGCTCTGCGACTGGCTGATCGACAATGACTTCTTTGGCGCCGAACAGGTCATCGTGGGGAGCGCATCATCGAAAACTGGGCTGGGCCTGTGCAAATTCCTTGCCGAGCCCGACACCCCGCGCAGGCACGTCGTGGGGCTGACCTCGGCGGGGAACGTGCCCTTTGTCGAACGGACAAGTGGCTGCGATCAGGTGTTGCCCTATGACCGCGCGGAGGAGATCGAGCGGCGGCCTTCGGTCTTCATCGACATGGCGGGCAATGGCCGGGTCAAGCAAGCAGTGCACGCAAGGCTGGGCGATGCGTTGAAACATT
>NZ_LWGH01000466.1:0-8343 GCF_001635395.1 Sulfitobacter sp. HI0129
CTACCGCTCGGAATCGGATGAGCGGCGTTTTCCCGCACCCCGCGTCGATGCGGCGCTGCGGGGAACCGGCTGCCGACTGGCCAGCGCCATCGCATGCGGCATGGCGCGGGGCAATACGCTGGAGTCCGCTGTCGCCGCCGCCAAGGCGCGTGTTCACGCCGCACTTTGTGCGGCACGGGGGGTATGAGCCGGTGAAACCGGGGGGCTGATCGCACCTCTCCTTATCTTTGCGTTCCTTTACTTTGCGGAAGGCTACGGGGATGATCCATGGGAATCGCCTGCCCGGCCCCCGGAAGAAGGCGAGAGGAAGGATTTGATGAAGGACGACCGGCTGCTGGCGATGCGCGTGTTTCTGACGGTGGTGGAAACCGGCGGTTTCACCTCGGCGGCGCATATCCTTGACGTCAGTCAGCCTTTCGTCAGCCAGACGATCAGCCGCCTTGAAGAACGACTCGGGGTGCAGCTTTTGCACCGCTCCACCCGGGGTCAGCGCCTGACGCCGGAAGGCCAGCAGTTCGTTCATGCCTGCCGCCGTGCGGTCGATGCCGTGGACGCGGCGGAGGCGGAGATACAAGGCTTGCGGGGCAAGGTCTCAGGCGATCTGCGGGTGACCGCACCGCTCGCGTTCGGGCTGGATCAGCTGGTGCATATCCTGCCCGGCTTTCTCGCCGCTCATCCCGAAATCCGGCTGAACCTCTCGCTGGACGACAACAGCGCCAACCTGATCGAGGATCAGATCGACGTTGCGATCCGCATGGGGCAGCTGCGCGATTCCAGCCTGTTGAGTCGCAAGCTGTGCAACCTGCAGCGCGTCGTCGTCGCCTCGCCCGGTTATGTGGCTGAGCATGGGAAACCCGATGCGCCCTCGGCGCTGGCCGATCACAACTGCCTGCTCTGGGAAGGGGCGCGGGATCATCTGAACCGCTGGCCCTTCGTGGTGGACGGCAAGGCGGCCAATGTTGCGGTCACCGGCAACTTTCGGTCCAACAACGGCATGTCGCTCTATACCATGTGCCTGGCGGGGTCCGGGATCATGCGGCTGGCGGAACATCTGGCGCGCCCGGCCATCGACCGGGGGGAATTGGTGCCGTTGCTCGAAGACTATCAATCCGTCGATGAAAGCGCGTTCTATCTGGTCTTTCTGCCAGAGCGGGACCTGCTGCCGCGCATCCGGGTTTTCATCGACCATCTGGTAGAGCATTACCGCACGCCGCCCTGGTAGGACGCTCCCGGCCGGGCGGGCCGCGTTATTACGGGTAGCAATATATGTTATTCGGACCGCTCGATTGACGTTTCGACCTGCCGCTTCGTATCAAATTGGCAGATCGGGGCTCATCGCCACCGCAGAAAATCACAGACAGAAACTTGTTTGATGGGGCCTGGCGGCCCCCCGATCCCTTGCTGCCGTAAGGCATCCCTGGACTCTTGAGGAGGAGATTCCTTCATGACGTTGAACCGACGTTTTTTCACGCGCTTTGCCCTTGCCGCCGTCGCCACGCTTGCCGCGGCCCCTGTTCTGGCGCAGGAAACCTATTCGCTCAAATTCGGCCATACCGGCGCGCCGGATCACCACTTCCAGACGATTTCGGAAAAGTTCGCCGAGCTGGTGGCGGAGCGCACCGACAACAACGTGAAGATCGAGGTGTTCCCCTCGGATTCGCTGGGCAAGCAGATGGAGCTTGTGGAAGGTGCATTCTTTGGCACCACGGACATGGTCCTGACCTCGGACGCGGTCCTGTCCAATTTCGTTCCCGAAGTCGGCATCATTAACCTGCCATTCATCTTCTCCGACAGCGATGCGGTCCGAACCGTTCTGGACGGCGAGATCGGTGACCAATTGGGCAAGAAGATCGAGGAACAGGGCGCCGTGCTGGTCGGCTGGTGGGAAAACGGGTTCCGCCATATCACCAATTCCAAGATGCCCATCGAAAAGCCCGAGGATCTGGTCGGCATCAAGCTGCGCGTGCCCGAAGGCCCGATTTTCGTCGATACCTTCACCACGCTGGGCGCAAACGCCACTCCGATTGCTTTCACCGAGCTTTATTCGGCCCTGCAGCTTGGCGTTGTCGACGGGCAGGAAAACCCGCCCGCGCATATCCTGACCCAGAAGTTCTACGAGGTGCAGGACTACGCGTCGCGGACCGGGCACATCTATCTGTCGTCGCCGGTGCTGATCAGCCGCGCGGCCTTTGACAAGCTGCCGCAGGAATATCAGCAGGTCCTTCTCGATACCGGGCGGGAGCTTGCCGCCGAACACACCGCGATGGTGCTGGCGGCCGAAGATGCGCAATGGGCCGAAATCGCCGAGAAGGGGATGAAGATCAACGATGTGGACAAGGCGCCCTTCATCGAAGCGACCCGGCCGGTTATCGAAAAGTACCGCAAGCAGTTCGGGCCTGAGATCATCGATGCGATCGAACAGGCCGGGCAGTGACCGACCGTAAAGGACCGGCAGGGACGACACCCGTCCCTGCCCACCCGGCCCCGCCGCGCCCTGGCGTGTGGCTGGGACGTACCATTGATGGAGTGACCTGGCTGCTGCTGACTTTCTGCGCCATCCTGTTTCTGTTGATGACAGGGCTGGTCTGTCTTCAGGTCATCTTCCGCTACGTGCTCAACTCTCCCCTGACCGGCTCCGAAGAGGGCGCGCGCATTCTGTTGATCTTCGTGTCCATGCTGGGGGCTGCGGCGGCGTTGAAAACACGCGCGCACATGGCGATCGACTACTTTCAGGAGCGGTTTCCGATTCCGCTGCGCCGGGCGGCGGCCCTGCTCAGCCTCGCCTGCGTGTTGGCAATCGGCATCCTGCTCGTCGTAAAGGGCGCCGAATTCGCCGATCGCGCCATGTTCCAGACTACTCCGGCGCTGCGCATCCCGAAGGGTTATATCGTGCTGGCCTTTCCGATCAGCGGCGCCCTGATCATCTTTTACGCGCTTGCGGTGCCCTTACGGGCCTGGATCATGCGGGACACGCTGCTTGCGCCCGTGGATCACGCGGCGGCAGCCATCGCGGAGGCACGGTCGTGATCTTCACGCTTTTCGCCCTGTTCTTCTTTCTGATCTTTCTGGGCGTGCCTATCGCCTTCGCGCTCGCGCTGTCTTCGACGGCGGTCATCTACTTTTTCACCGACATACCGCTGCTGCTGGTGATCCAGCGGATGTACAGCGGTCTCGATGTTTTCGTGCTGATGGCGATCCCGCTTTTTCTCTTCGCGGGGAACCTGATGACCGAGGTGAAGATCTCGGAGAAGCTGGTCGCACTCGCATCGATCTTCCTCGGTCGATATCGCGGGGGGCTTTCGCTGGTGGCGACGAGCGCCTCGGCCATTTTCGGTGCCATTTCGGGCTCGGCCAATGCGACGACCGCCGCCATCGGGTCGGTGATGATCCCCACCATGGCCCGGCGCGGGTACGATCAGGCCGATGCGGCCGCCGTGGTTGCCGCGTCGGGGATACTTGGGCTGATCGTGCCCCCTTCGATCACCATGGTCCTTTATGGCGTGGTTGCAGGCGTCTCCATCGGGGATCTTTTCCTGTCGGGGATCGTGCCGGCGATCATCATCGCCGCGGGCCTCATGGCGGTGAACTATTGGGTGGCCGTACGGAAGGGATATGTCGGCGACGCGCCCATTAACATGCGCGATTCCGTCCATATCGTCCGGGACAGCCTTGTGGCGCTGCTGATGCCCGTGATCATTCTGGGAGGCATCTATTCGGGTGCTTTCACTCCGACCGAATCCGCCGCGGTCGCCAGCCTTTACGGGCTGATCGTGGGATTTGCATGGTATCGCAACCTGAGCCTGAAAAGCGTCTTCGCCATTTCGAAAAGGACGGTGGAGGTGACGGCAACGATCCTGTTTCTCATCGCGGCCTCCAACATCTTTACTTATGTGCTGTCGGCGCAGAACGTTCCGCAGAAGTTGGCGGCCTCGTTGATCGAATTCTCGACCAATCCTTATGTGATCATGGTTCTGATCCTGGGCATGCTGCTCATTCTGGGCACATTCCTCGACAATGTCGCGGCGATCATCCTCGTGACGCCGACGCTGATGCCCGTGGTCGCAGCGCTGGAGATCGACCCGATCTTCTTCGGGGTCTACATGGTCATCGCCGTGGCCGTGGGGCAGATCACGCCGCCGGTGGGCCTGAACCTGTTCATCGCGACGAACCTAACCAATCGACGGTTCGAGGATGTGGTGCGCAGTTCGGTGCCCTATTTTCTGCTCTACGGGGCACTTCTTCTCGTTTTCATCGCCATCCCCGGCGCGCTTTCGGTCTTTGGCTGACGCGGGCCCACGATAATCGGCGGTAATAGCAGTTATTCCCGCAAGCCGGATACCCGCGCGACCCCGAAACGGGTATCTTCCTGCCATCCGATCGGCCCTTGCGCGCACATCGCCGGGGCGGATCGCCCGAACGGAAATGAACGCCGAGCCCCTAATCGAAAGGACATCCCATGCTGGACCTTGGTAACCGCATTTCGATCTATCAGCCCGAACAGGAAGGTCTGATCTTTCCTGAACTGCCCAGCTTCGACTCGGTCGCGGACGAACGTCAGCACCTCAAGGAGCGGCTGGTCGGTGCCTGCCGCGCCTTCGCCCTGCAGGGGTTTGACTATGGCTTTGCCGGCCACCTGACGATCCGCGATCCCGAGCGTCCGGAGCTTTACTGGACCAACCCGATGGCCGTGCATTTCAACCAGGTGAAGGTGTCGAACCTGATCCTCGTGGATCACGAAGGCAACGTGGTCGAAGGCAATTATGCCGTGAACCGCGCCGGGTTCGTGCTGCACGCCGGTGTCCATGAGGAACACGCCGACATCGTCGCGATGTGCCATGCGCATACTGTCTATGGCACCGCCTTCGCCGCACTGGGCCGGCCGCTGAAGCCGGTGACACAGGACGCCTGCGCCTTCTTCGAGGATCACGTGATCATCGGGGACGAAGCCGGTGCCGTCGCGGTGGAAAACCACGCCGGGTCGAACGTGGCCAAGGCGTTCAAGGGGGTGAAGGCCGCGATCCACCAGAACCACGGGTTGCTCACCGCGTCGCGCCACAGCATCGAATCCGCCGCTTTCTGGTTCATCGCGCTGGAGCGCTGCTGCCAGCAGCAGTTGATGCTGGACGCCACGGGCCTTGAACAGACCCTCGTGAAGCCCGACCGGGCGCGCTACAGCCGCGAACACGTGGGCAGCGACTATATCGGCTGGCTGCATTTCCAGCCGATCTGGGAAGACCTCGTGAAAACCCAGCCGGACATGTTCGACTGATTGGATGAGTTGCGGCGCGGCCACGGGGGGGACCCGTGGCCGCGCCGCGCAAATGTTTCGCCGGTCACATACTGCACATACCTGTGAAGCGGGCCGAAGTGGACGATGGGTAAAAACTCGTGTAGAAGTTCAGGGCCGCTGACCCCGGCATACTGCCAATGCGTAGATTACGGGAGGATCATCGCATGTGTGAAGTTTTTGCAGGTCAGGACCCGGAACGCTATGCCTGCACGACCCGCCGCCTGCGGCTGAACGGGCAGAGCACGTCGATCCGATTGGAAAATGCCTTCTGGGCCACGCTGGACGATATCGCGGCCCGCGACGGCGTGACTACCCCGGTCTTTATCTCGACACTGCATGCAGAAGTGCTGGAACAACGGGGCGAGCCCTCCAACTTCACGTCGCTGCTGCGCTGCGCATGTCTGAAGTTTATGGAGATCTCTCGCACGGCGACCCCCGCTGCCATGGCGGCAGAATAGGGGCAGGATAGTCCCGAAAAACATGTGCGGGTAGTAACGGCATACTACCCGGCCCGCGCCGACGGCCTGCTAGCCTGATCCCCGAAGAGATCGGTAAACATGCAGGAGACGGCCTTGGCCAAGCAAATACATTCGATGATCCGGGTGCTCGAAGAGGATCGTTCGGTCAATTTCTACGACAAGGCCTTTGGCCTGAAGATCGCCGACCGACTCGATTTCGAGAATTTCACCCTCGTCTATCTGTCGAACCCTGAATCGGAGTTCGAACTGGAGCTGACGATCAACAAGGACCAGACCGAGCCCTATGAGTTGGGCAATGGCTATGGGCACCTTGCGGTTTCGGTCGATGATCTCGACGCGGAACATGCACGGTTCGAGAAGGAGGGGCTCGAACCGCGCAAGCTTGTGGAATTCGCGCCGGGCGGCACGCGTATCGCCCGGTTCTTCTTCGTTGCCGATCCCGACGGATACCAGATCGAAGTTCTGGAACGCGGCGGGCGCTTCAAATAACGGCCCGGCGGCGAAAACTTCACGACACAACGGGAGGAGACCGAAAGATGTCCAATACGAAAACCCTGCGCGGGATGACCCGCCGGGATCTGCTGAAACGCACGACCGCCGCGGGCGCGTCCTTTGTCATCGGGGCCGGTTTCGTCGCGTCCCCGGACGCGGCATGGGCGTCCGAGATGGATGCGGTGAAGCCCGAGACCTTTGCAACGCTGGTGCAGATGGCCCGGGATATCTATCCGCACGATCAGGTGCCGGATGAAAACTACGTGGTGGCGGTGAAGGGCTACGACACGCCCGAGAACGCCGACATGGTGAGCCAGGGCATCGCCGCGCTCGACGACCGTGCGCGGGAGATGAAGGGCGCCAATTACATTGATCTCGGCTGGGAGCGGGACCGTGTGGAAGTGCTGCGGTCGATGGAGGACGACCCGTTTTTCCAGACGATCCGCGGCGGGCTCGTCACCGGGCTCTACAACCAGAAAGCCGTGTGGCCGATCTTTGGCTACGAGGGCGAGAGCTTTAGCCAGGGCGGCTATATCGACCGCGGCTTCAACGACATCAACTGGCTCTGAGCCATAGGGGAGGAACAGAACTATGGCAGCACCATTTGACAAGAACGACGACAGTGTCGTCGTCGTTATCGGAACCGGCGCGGGCGGGGGCGTTCTGGCGAACGAGCTTGCGCAGAAGGGCATCAGCGTCGTCGCGCTGGAAGCCGGCGGGCGCTATCTGCCCGAAGATTACATCAACGATGAATGGGAAAGCTTCGGCCAACTGGCCTGGCTCGATCCGCGGACGACGTCGGGAGACTGGCGGGTGGCAAAGGACTTCTCGGGGCTTCCCGCGTGGATCGTGAAAGCCGTCGGCGGGACGACCACCCATTGGGCGGGCGCGTCCATCCGCTTCCAGCCGCATGAGTGGAAGGCAAAGACGACCTATGGCGAAGTCGAAGGCGCCTCGCTTCTCGACTGGCCGATCGACGGCGAAGAGATGGCCCCCTATTACACCAAGGCCGAAGACAAGCTGGGGGTCACCCGGACCGGCGGGCGCGAGGGGCTTCCGGGGTGCAACAACTACCTCGTCTTCGAAGCCGGCGCCAAGAAGCTCGGCTACAAGGAAGTCCATACCGGCAAGATGGCGATCAACTCCGACTGGTACGACGACCGGATGCCCTGCCAGCAGACCGGCTTTTGTTTCCAGGGCTGCAAATGGGGCGCCAAATGGTCCGCCGCCTATACCGACATTCCGCGCGGCGAGGCGACAGGGAACCTCGAAGTGCGTGAAAAGGCGCATGTGGCGCGGATCCTGCATGACGACAGCGGCAAGGTTACCGGCGTCGAATATTTCGACGAGAAGGGCGATCTGCAGATGCAGAAGGCGCGGATCGTCGCGGTGGCGGGCAACTCCTTCGAAAGCCCGCGGCTGCTGCTGAACTCCGCCTCGAACATGTTCCCCAACGGGCTTGCGAACTCCTCCGATCAGGTCGGGCGGAACTACATGCGCCACATGACCGGGTCGGTCTACGGCGTGTTCGACAAGCCGGTGAAGATGTGGCGCGGGACCACGATGGCCGGGATCATCCAGGACGAGGCAAAGCACGATCCGTCGCGCGGCTTCGTCGGCGGGTACGAGCTGGAAACCCTGTCGCTGGGTCTGCCCTTCATGGCTGCCTTCCTCGATCCCGGGGCGTGGGGGCGTGAATTCACCACCGCGCTCGACATGTACGAGAACATGGCCGGGATGTGGATCGTGGGCGAGGATATGCCGCAGTCCGACAACCGCGTCACGCTCAACACCGAGGTCAAGGACCAGTTCGGCCTGCCGGTGGCGAATGTGCATTTCAGCGACCATCCCAACGATGTCGCCATGCGCAACCACGCCTACAAGCAGGGCGCCGCGATCTACGACGCGGTGGGGGCAACGCGCACCTTCCCGACGCCGCCCTATCCGTCCACCCACAACTTGGGCACGAACCGGATGAGCGAGAAGGCCGAAGACGGTGTGGTCAACAAGTGGGGGCAGACCCACGACATCAAGAACCTGTTCGTTTCGGACGGTTCGCAGTTCACGACCGGCGCGGCGGAA
>NZ_LWGH01000467.1:0-474 GCF_001635395.1 Sulfitobacter sp. HI0129
GCCGCGCCGCGCAAATGTTTCGCCGGTCACATACTGCACATACCTGTGAAGCGGGCCGAAGTGGACGATGGGTAAAAACTCGTGTAGAAGTTCAGGGCCGCTGACCCCGGCATACTGCCAATGCGTAGATTACGGGAGGATCATCGCATGTGTGAAGTTTTTGCAGGTCAGGACCCGGAACGCTATGCCTGCACGACCCGCCGCCTGCGGCTGAACGGGCAGAGCACGTCGATCCGATTGGAAAATGCCTTCTGGGCCACGCTGGACGATATCGCGGCCCGCGACGGCGTGACTACCCCGGTCTTTATCTCGACACTGCATGCAGAAGTGCTGGAACAACGGGGCGAGCCCTCCAACTTCACGTCGCTGCTGCGCTGCGCATGTCTGAAGTTTATGGAGATCTCTCGCACGGCGACCCCCGCTGCCATGGCGGCAGAATAGGGGCAGGATAGTCCCGAAAAACATGTGCGGGTA
>NZ_LWGH01000468.1:0-10359 GCF_001635395.1 Sulfitobacter sp. HI0129
GCGCAGCTTTTCGCCCTCGGCATCCAGCACCATACGCACGGCGATGCAGGCGCGCGGCACACCTTCGTGCAGGCTGCACAGGTCGCCCGACAGCCGGTCCGGCAGCATCGGCACGACGCGATCGGGGAAATAGGTGGAATTTCCGCGTTTGCGCGCCTCCCGGTCCAGGGCCGAACCGGGGGTCACATAGGCGGCCACATCCGCGATGGCGACCCAGAGAACATGTCCGCCTTCGTTGTCGGGGTCATCGTCGGCGTGCGCGAAGCAGGCATCGTCATGATCGCGCGCATCGCTCGGGTCGATGGTGATGAGCGGCAGGTCCCGCAGATCCTCCCTCCCCTTCAACCCGACAGGTTTCACACGATCCGCCTCCGCCATCACCTCGTCGGGGAAATGATCGGGTATCCCATGCTGGTGGATCGCGATGAGAGACACGGCCTTCGGCGCGGAGGGATCCCCCAGCCGTTCCACGATACGTGCCCGCTGCAGGCCGAGACGGTTCTTGGGTCCGGCCTGTTCGGCCTCCACCAACTCGCCGTCCTTCGCACCACCGCTCGCATCCGCAGCCACCTGCCATTCACGGTCCGCACCCTTGTCGATGGGCAGAATGCGCCCCCCTTCGGCGGATTTTCGGAAGATGCCCAACACGCTTTTCGGGTTGGTGCCGATCCGGCGGATCAGGCGCGCCTCGTAATGATGGTCATCGCCCTTCACCAGCGTCAGCCGGGCCAGTATCCGGTCCCCTTCGCCCAAGGCGGGATCGGAGGCGCGGGGGATTACCAGTACAACGGGCTCCTGCCCTTCGCCCTGCCACTCCATCGGCTTGGCAAAAAGATCGCCGTTCTTGTCCGGCCCGGTAACGAGCAGCACGGAAACGGGCGGCAGGCGATCCGGATCCCGGTAGCTGCGTTTGCGTTTCTCCAGATGCCCTTCGGCTTCGAGTTCTTTCAACACGCGCTTGAGGTCGATACGCGCGGCCCCCTTGATGCCGAAAGCCTTGGCGATGTCGCGCTTGGCGGTCAGGGTGGGATTGTTCTCGACCCAGTCGAGGATTTCGGATTTGGAGGGTAGCTTGCTCATCCCCGTGAGGTAGCACGCACCCCCCGCGCCGTCATGGCAAATCGTCGACGGTGTCCACGTCGCGCAGGGTGGCCACCAACCCGATGCGCTTTCCGGGAAGCTTGGCCCGCGTATCGGCAAGGGCATGGCGGGTGGACCATCGCACGCCGTCGAAGACACGGGGCGGCAGGGTAGGCCCCCGCTTTGCGCCGATCAGCCAGAACCCCCCGTCGGGTGCCGGGCCGAAAACCATGTCATTGTGCCCCAGCGCGGCGAATGCCTCCGCGATGCGCTGCCGGTCGATGCCCGGCACATCCGCGCCGATCAGGCAGACGGGCCCCGGCGGTGCCTGCCGCAGCATCCGCACCATCCGGCGGCCCAGATCCCCCCGCCCCTGCGCCCAGCGCGGCAGGTCCGTTGGCCACACCCGGCTTTCCAGACCTTCCACATCGGGCGCTACGGCCAGAACAACCTGCCAGCGCGGGTCCACAACCCTCCGCAAGAGCCGCCGCGTCTGGTGCCGGAACCACCACGCCGCCGCCGTCATGCCGATCTCCCGCCCCAGCCGGGTCTTGACCCGCCCGGGGCGAGGCACCTTGAGCATGACGATCAATGTGGGCTTCACAGGGTCGCTTCCATGTCGCGGTGGGGAATACCTGCATCGTCATAGACCGGGCCGAAGGCGGTAAAGCCGAGGCGTTCGTAGAACCCCAGGGCATGGGTCTGCGCGCCCAGCACTGCACGCGACACACCGGGTTCCGCCTGTGCAACGGTGAGCGCGGCGCGGATCAGCGCGGCCCCCGCACCTGTACCGCGCCACGGCTGACGCACGCAGACGCGCCCGATCTTTGCGACATCGCCCTTTGTCGTGATCCGGGCGGTACCGACAGGCTTACCTTCGGCGAAGGCCAGCAGGTGAATGGAAACGGGATCCAGTTCGTCGATCTCCTCCGCTTCGGAAACGCCTTGCTCGTCGATGAAAACCCCCCGCCTCAGGGCGCGGCAAAGGCCGATGTCCTGCGTTGTCGTCACAATGAAGGTCATGCGAAGTAATCGCGTAGGATACGTTCGTAGATGCTGGAAAGCTGGCGAATGTGATCGACCTTCACGTGTTCGTCCACCTGATGCATCGACTGGCCCACAAGTCCGAATTCGACAACGGGGCAATGGTGCTGGACGAACCGCGCGTCCGACGTGCCACCGCTGGTGGACAGCACCGGCGTAACGCCGGTTTCCGCCGTTACGGCGGCGGATACGAGGTCAGACAGCGGCCCCGGCGGCGTTATGAAGCTTTCGCCGGAAACCTTGACCTCCATCTCGACCCGAACCCCGAAGGTTTGCTCCACCGCGTCGGCTTCTTCACGCAGCCATTCGGTCAGGCTCTGACCACTGTGCAGGTCGTTGAAACGAATGTTGAGCGTCGCACGCGTCTGCGCCGGGATCACGTTCGTTGCGGGGTTTCCGGTATCCACCGTGACGACCGCAAGGGTGGAGGGATCGAAATGCGCGCTCCCCTCATCGAGGGTGTGAGACGCCAGCCGGTCCAGCAGGCGCACCATCGGCGGCAAGGGGTTGAGCGCCCGATGCGGATAGGCCGCGTGCCCTTGCCGCCCGATCACGCGCAGATGCGCATTGAGCGAACCGCGCCGACCGATTTTCATCATCTCACCCATGGTTTCAGGGCAGGTCGGTTCCCCCACGAGGCAGACATCCATGCGTTCCCCGGCCTCCGACATATGATCGAGCAATGCGGTCGTGCCATCCAGCGCATCGCCCTCCTCGTCCCCCGTGATCGCGAGGATGACGGCTCCGTCCGGCGGGTTTTCACGCAACATGTTGACCGCCGCCGCGGCAAAGGCCGCCACACCGGATTTCATGTCCGTGGTGCCGCGCCCGTACATTACGCCGTCGACGACCTCCGCTCCGAATGGCGCGTGGGACCAGTCCGCTTCCGCGCCGATGGGAACGACGTCGGTATGGCCGTTGAAACCGAAGGTCCTGTCGGCCCCACGCGCGCCCCAGCGGGCGAAAAGATTGCGGATTCCGCCGCGGTCAACCCGGACACATTCGAACCCCGCGTCTTCCAACAGCTTTTCCAGCACATCAAGCGCACCGGCATCTTCCGGCGTCACGGAAGGGCAACGGACAAGCTGGGCGGTCAGTTCTACAGGATCGATCCGGGACATCGCGGCTCCTTATCGGGCCGGGGCCCGGTTGTAATTGTGGCGAAAAAAGCGCGCCTGTCAGTCGGTTGCAAGCAAAATAGCTTAACAGAACGACCATCCCCGTGTTACGAACATGGCAATAATATGACCCGAGGCAGGGCATTCAGCAGTATCGGCACCTGAAACCAGGGCCATCCGTATATCAACGGGCGACAAGAGTGCGGATTCAATCCGCGCCATGCTGGATTGTGCTGTTTCGGCCAGGGGACAGGCATGCGCATGGTCAAGGCATCGAAACTACCCATCAACACCGTCCGCGAGGGCACGACTGCCGACGACATGGCGCAGACGATCTTCGGCAATGGCGCCGTCGTAACCGGAGCGACCTATTACGGCGACGTGGATAGCGCAGGCACTTATTCGCGCGGCGACGACAAATCCCCGAATGTGACGCCGTCTGACACCGGCGTCATCCTCTCCACGGGTAACGCGGAAAGCTTCACCAATAACAAGGGCGAAGCGAACCAGCGGGCCGACACCAGCGAGAACACCACCGGGATCGACAATTTCGGCCCCTTCAATCAGGAGGCGGGCACCAATACCTACGATGCCGCCGTACTGGACGTGGATTTCATCCCCGGCAGCTCGGTGATGACGATGCAGTTCGTGTTCTCCTCCGAGGAATATCCCGAGTACGAGAACTCCGTCTTTCAGGATTTCGTCGGCGTCTGGATCAACGGAGAGCTCGTTCCGCTCGAGGTGGGGGACGGGGACACCGATCCGGGCAACATCAACACGACCAACAACGTGAACATGTACGTCAACAACCAGAATGACGACTACAACACGGAGATGGACGGATTTACCGTCACCATGACGCTCACGATGTACGTGAATCCCGACGTGGTAAACTCCATGCGGATCGCCATCGCCGACGTTGCCGACAGCGCCTACGATTCGAACCTGCTGATCGCCGCCAATTCCGTGCAGACTGAACTGATCGCGATGACGGATGAGGTGACGGTTTCACCTACCGGCAGCGCCGTGGTGGATGTTCTGGCGAACGACATCAACAACGGCGGCGGTACGATCACGATCACCCATATCAACGGGCAGTCGGTCACCGCCGGTTCCATCGTGACCCTGCCTACCGGGCAGCAGATCACCGTGAATCCCGACGGAACGCTGGACGTGCTGGGCGACGGGGACACCGAGAATTTCAATTTCACCTACACCACCACTAACGGCAATGACACCGATGTAGGCTATGTCAACGCCTCCTCCGTACCCTGTTTCGTGGCCGGAACGCTCATCGCCACGCCCGAGGGGGAGCGCCCTGCCGAAACGCTGCGCCCGGGAGACTTGGTGTTGACGCAGGACGAAGGCGCGCAGCCCCTGCGCTGGATCGGGACGCGGACGGTCCCGGCGGAGGGGGAGTTTGCCCCGATCTACATCAGGGCGAATACCTTCGGCACGCACCGGGATCTGCTGGTGTCTCCGCTTCACCGGGTCCTGATACGCGATAGCCTCGCGGCACTGCTGTTCGGCGAAGACGAAGTGCTGATTGCCGCGCGCGATCTGGTCAACGATCGATCCGTCCTGCGCAAGCCGGGCGGCGATGTCACCTATGTCCATCTGATGTTCGACCGCCATCAGGTCGTCTTTTCCGAAGGCCTCGCTACCGAAAGCTTCCTGCCCGGTCCCCAGACCGCCCGCAGTTTCGAGAGCGAGATCGTGGCAGAACTCTCGGCCCTTTTTCCGGAACTCGATCCGCATACAGGCGGCGGCTATTCTCCCGCCGCGCGCAGGACGCTGCGCCGGTTCGAAGCGGACCTGTTCCGCGCGACGCAGGCGGCCTGACATGACCTGGATCGCCATTGCCGACCACAGCGAACGCCGCCTGTCCCTGCGCGGTCTGGGGGAGGACAAATGCGAACGGCCCCTGCTCGACGACCGGCCCGAAACGCTGCTTAACCATGGCACCCTGCTGATGGAAACGCGCCCTTCGCCCGATGGCCGCCCGCAGGTTCTTTTCGGTTACAAGAACCCCTACCCCCATCTGCGCAGCCTGACGTTTCAGGCGGTGCCGGGCGGTGGGATTTCCATGGTTCAGGTACACGGAGAGGCGATTTCCCACGCCGCGATCTCCTATCAGAACCGGGGGCGCACCGACGTTCTGCGGATCATCTATTCGTGGGACATCGAAGCGGGCTGGGCGCGGCTGACGCTGGAACGGCCCGAAGATGAACATGTGGTCACCGTACCCGTGGCCAATCCCCATCCCCTCACGCTTGAGGATATCCGCGACCTGATGCTGGGACGGCGAAACCACACCTTCGCGCCCGACATGATCTTTGCCGCGCTGTCGAACCGGATCGAACCCATCGGCCCTGCTCCGACATTGCACCCCGAAACGCCGCTGGCGACCCCCTGGGGCTACAGGCCCGTGTCGCAGCTTCGGCGCGGTGACACGGTGCTGACCCAAGGCGGCGATGTTGTCCCGGTCCTCCACCGGGTGAACCGGACGGTCCCGGCCCGCGGCAGTTTCCGCCCGCTTCGGCTGCGTGCGCCCTACTTCGGGCTCCAGCAGGATGTCGTGGTGGCGCCCGACCAGCGCCTGCGCATCGATGGGCCCGAGGTCGAATACCTTTTCAACGAAGAGGCCGTTCTGGTGCCGGCACGGCATCTCATGAACGGTTTCGCCGCGCTGGAAGAACCTGTCGGTCCGGTCACGACCTATACGCAGCTCGTTCTGCCGGGTCATGATACCGTTCTTGCCGGGGGCACGGCACTGGAGAGCCTCTATATCGGTCGGATCAGGCGGAATGCCCAGCGCCTCGCCAGCAGCGTGCTGCACGATGCGGACCGCAGCAGCCTGCCGGAACACGGGCGCCCGGGGCATCAGGTGCTGAAATGGTACGAGGCGATACACCTCGCCCGGCGCCGCGCGGCCTGAGCCCGTTCAGTCGAAGAACGGCGTTACCTGCGCCACGATGACCGAATTCTCGTCCAGCGCCCGCTGCATGAGCGCGCGTTCCTCTTCGTCGATCTCATGCCCTTCGGCTTCGCGCTCCCCCAGTGTCCCGTAACCCGTGACATCGAGCGGGTTCACGTCCGCCTGCTTGAGGATCGCAACGGTTTCGCGCACAGCTTCGGCTTCGTCCACACCGGAGGCAAAACACATGAGCGCCGCCCCCGTCGCCCTGTCGGGCAGACCGTCGCCATCCTTGCGGCCGATTTCGACCAGCAGGGTATAGACCTGCTGCCGCGAGGGTTTCTTCTGCTTTTTCGTATCGGTCATGAAAAGGGCCACCATCCGCAACAGATGGCAGCCCTAGCGTTTTCAGCCGGTCTTGGAAAGGGTCAGGTCCTGCCCCTGACCAGCCGGGTGAGCCAGATGAGCAGGCAGGCACCGATGACGGCAACGATCAACTGACCGATCCATCCCCCGAGCGTGCCGCCGGTGATCAGCGTGAGCAAGAAGTTTGCCACGACCGCGCCAAGGATGCCGAGAACGATATTCATGATCAGCCCCATGTCTGATTTCATGATCTTCTCTGCGATCCAGCCGGCGATGCCGCCAACGATGATGGCTGCGAACCAACCCAAACCTGTCATGACAAATTCTCCCTTCGATATGTCGCACGGATAACCCGATGCGTTACCGAATGTTCCGCCATGCCACCGAAACGGTCAACAAATTTCCGCTTTGCGTCAATCGCGCAGCAATTCGTTGATCGAGGTCTTCGACCGCGTCCGTTCGTCCACCCGCTTCACGATGACCGCGCAATAGAGGTTCACGCCGTTCTTGCTGGGCATCGTTCCCGCGACGACGACGGAACCCGCAGGCACTTCGCCATACATGACTTCGCCTGTCTCACGATCCAGGATCTTGGTGGACTGGCCGATGAAAACGCCCATCCCCAGCACCGATCCCTCGCGCACGATGCAGCCTTCCACCACTTCGGAGCGGGCCCCGATAAAGCAGTTGTCTTCGATGATCGTGGGGCCAGCCTGCATCGGCTCCAGCACGCCGCCAATGCCCACGCCGCCCGACAGGTGCACGTTCTTGCCGATCTGCGCGCAGGAGCCGACGGTGGCCCAGGTATCCACCATCGTGCCGCTGTCCACATAGGCCCCGATGTTGACGAAGGAGGGCATCAGCACGACGTTGGGCGCGATATAGGCCGACCGGCGCACCACGCAGTTGGGTACGGCGCGAAAGCCCGCGTTCTTCCATTCGTCAGGGCCCCAGCCCTTGAACTTGCTGTCGACCTTGTCCCACCAGCCGCTGCCCTGCGGGCCGCCTTCCTGATGCTCCATGTCCTTGATGCGGAATCCCAGCAGCACGGCTTTCTTCGCCCATTGGTTCACGTGCCAGGTGCCGTCCTCGCCCCGTTCCGCCACGCGCAATTCGCCCGCATCCAGCGCGTTGAGCGTTTCCTCGATCGCGTCGCGCGCTTCGCCACGACTGGAGGAGGTAATCTTGTCGCGGGTGTCCCAAGCGGATTCGATGGCGGCTTCGAGGTGATCGTTGGACATGAGAGGTCTCCGGAATACTGTGTCCCCCGCGTCATACGCCTGCAGAGGCCGCCGCGCAATCGTTGCACCCCCGCGACGCGATTCATCGGGCAGATCGACATGGCCAATCCCGGTGATCCGTTGCATGCTGATCCGACGCGCGCTACCTGCGCGGGGGACAGCCGACCGGAGAAACCGCATGAAAGAAGCCGCCCGCCACCCTTTGCGTGACGCGCATTCGGACCGCACGAAAGCCCAGCAGGCACCCGACACGCCGCAGACCCGTGCCCCCGCCTACAGACTTGCCTTCCTCGACGATGATTTCCTCTGCCGGGACGAAATGCGCCCGGTGCGCCTGCAGCTCGAACTGCAGAAGCCCGAGATGATCCTCGATGCCCATGGCGTGACCTCCACCATCGTGCTGTTCGGAGGCGCCCGAATTCCCGAACCGTCGCAAAAGCATCTGGCGCGCACCCAGACGCTTGCCGACCTGTCAGCCTTTTACGACGAAACCCGGGAATTCGCGCGGCTGATGACCGAGAAATCGGCAGACAGCGGATACCGCGAAAACGTCATCGTCACGGGCGGTGGCCCCGGCGTGATGGAGGCGGGCAATCGCGGCGCGCTCGATGCCGGGGGCCGGTCCGTCGGGCTGAATATCGTTCTGCCGTTCGAACAGGCCCCGAACGAATATGTCACCCCGGAACTGTGCTTCAATTTCCATTACTTCGCGATCCGCAAGATGCACTTCCTCATGCGGGCAAAGGCGATTTGCGTCTTCCCGGGCGGTTTCGGCACGATGGACGAACTGTTCGAGGCCCTGACCCTGATTCAGACGGGGCGTATGCAGCGGGTGCCGTTTTTGCTGTTCGGTCGTGCCTTCTGGGAAAAGATCATCAACTGGGACGCTCTGGCGGATGCCGGCACGATATCTGCCGAAGATCTGGAGCTGTTCCGCTTCGTCGAAACGGCGACCGAGGCGATGGAGCTGATCGAGAACTGGCCCATGCCCACCACCCAGCGGGATCATGTCCCCGGAAGGAACGTCGGTGATGGAGAGTGAAGGCATGATCACCATGATCCTCATCGCCGCGGTCGTATTCACCACCGTGGGATGGTTTCACTTTGCGGTCCTGTCCCGGACCGTCCCGCCGGTGATCGACAGCAACATGTCCCGGGCGGCCCAACATACGAGCCTTGTTGCCTTGATCGGAACGCTGCACGCGTTCGAGGCATTCATCTATGCCCTGGTCTTCCGGTGGAGCCAGAGCTTGGGTCTCGGTGGTTTCAAACCGGATGAACCCCTGTCACTTATGGACGTGTATTACTTTTCGCTGGTCAACTACACGACGCTCGGCCTCGGGGACATATACCCGTCCGGGCACCTGAGGTTCCTCGCTGGCATGGAATCCCTGGGCGGGTTCCTGCTGCTGAGCTGCTCGGCGTCCTACCTTTTCTCGGTCGCGCAGTCACACGTCAAGAAGGGGGATTAGGCCTGCGCCGGCAGAACACCCACTTCGACATGATGCGGCAAGGTTTCCACGATCTGGCCGTGATCCGTTTCCTTGATGCAGTAGCCATAGCCCGCCAGACGATGTTTCCATTCGCGGGGGGAAAGCGAGACGCTGCGTTCACGCAGAACCAGATCGATGATGCTGGCGGTGATATAGGGGTCTTGGTTAAAGACGACGGACATTGTTCATTCCTCCGATTGAACTTCCAGTGGAAACAATCAACCGTAGGAATGTGGCAGAAATTCACCCGAAACCGGGCGGCAGCAAGATCTTGTCGTGGCGCGCTTGGGGCAGCTGTCCACTGACCCTGAACCTCAGGCCCCGCTTCAGCCCTGCTGCGTCATGCCTGCTTCCGCCTCTATCTGACGCCGGGATTTCCTTGCGCGTTCGGTAGCTGACTTGAGCTGACCGCAGGCCGCCATGATGTCCTCCCCCCGCGGGGTGCGGATGGGTGAGGCATAGCCGGCCTTGTAGATGATGTCCGCGAAGGCCCGGATGCGGTTGTTGGAGGACCGCTTGTAAGGCGCCCCGGGCCATTCGTTGAACGGGATCAGGTTGATCTTGGCCGGGATACCCTCGATCAGCTTGACCAAGCGGCGCGCGTCTTCGTCGCTGTCGTTCACGCCGTCCAGCATCACGTATTCGAAAGTGATCCGTTCGGAATTGCTGACCTTGGGATAGGCCCGCAGCGCATCGAGAAGTTCGGCGATATTCCATCGCTTGTTGATCGGCACCAGCTTGTCGCGCACCTCATCCGTCGTGGCATGGAAGGACACCGCCAACTGGCAGCCGATTTCCTGCGCAGTCTTGGCGATTTCCGGCACGACGCCAGAGGTCGAAAGGGTGATGCGGCGGCGTGAAAGCTGGATGCCTTCGGCGTCCATGGCGATTTTCATCGCGTCGCGCACATTCTCGAAATTATAAAGCGGCTCGCCCATGCCCATCAGCACGATGTTGCTCAGCAGCCGGGTTTCGTCCTTGGGCGCGCCGATTTCCGGCCATTCACCCAGATCGTCCCGCGCGACCATCACCTGGCCGATGATCTCTGCCGCGGTGAGGTTACGAACCAGCTTTTGCGTGCCGGTATGGCAAAAGGAACA
>NZ_LWGH01000469.1:0-4476 GCF_001635395.1 Sulfitobacter sp. HI0129
CCCCGAAAGCTGGGCCCAGTCGGAGCTGCTGGGCTGGGCACCCTACCTGCATCATGCGGACCCGGTCTGGGACACGCTGCGGATGAACAACATCGCCCAGCACTTCGCCACGGCCTTCTTCGGCCTGCACCTGCGCGGGGACGCGGCGATGCGCGCCTATTTCGGCGCTGATTTCGCGGGCTTTCCGCCCGAAACCGCGCGCGGGCTCAGCTTCGAGACCCGCGCGGCGACTGGCCCATCACATGAAAGGACCCCCAGATGAACGCCCCCCGCAGCGAGACCCGAGAGATCGGCGGCCATCCGTTCCACATCCGGCACTGGGGCGATCCGGCGCTACCCAAGCTGCTGATGCTGCACGGCTTTCCCGAATATGGCGGGGCATGGGGCAATCTCGCGCCGCTGCTGGCGGAGCGGTTTCATTGCATCGCCCCGGACCAGCGCGGCTATGGGCAAAGCTGGGCCCCGGAGGACGTGAGCGAATACACCACCTCGAAACTCGTGGGCGACATGGCGGCGCTGATCGGAGAGGACGCGCCGATGGCTGTGCTGGGCCATGACTGGGGGGCCGCGGTGGCCTACGGCCTTGCCATGTTCCGGCCCGAACTGGTGTCGCGCCTGATCATCATGAACGGCGTCCATCCCGCCCCCTTCCAGCGGGAAATGGCGGCAGGCGGTGCGCAGTCCGAAGCCTCGCAATACATCAACTACCTGCGCCGCCCGACCTCGCACGAGGAACTGGGCGCGGACGGCATGGCAAAGATGAAGGACTTCTTTCAGGCGCGCATGAAGATCGACTGGCTGAGCGAGGAGGAACTGGCCGCCTATGTCACCGAATGGTCCCGGCCCGGGCGGCTCAACGGGATGATCAACTGGTACCGCGCCTCACCCTTGAAGATCGCCGATCCAGGCACGCCGCTGACCGATCTGCCGGACCTGCCCGCAGAGAAGCTGCAGGTGCGCTGCCCGCATCTGCTGATCTGGGGGATGGAGGACCGCGCCCTGCTGCCCGCATCGAACGCTGGATTGGAAGACTATGCGCCGGACCTCACCCGGGTGGAGATCCCCGGGGCGGATCATTGGCTGCATCACCAGAAGCCCCAAGAGGTGGCGCGCGCCATTCTGGACTGGATGCCGTAGGACCGCAGGCGCGGGGTAGGATCGCGCGGGCCGCTGGCCGGGGAATCGGGGCGGGCCGGCCCTCCGGGGGGGATATTTTGCCATTTGGAAGGGTGTGAGCTGTGCCGCGGTGGGAGCGGCGTTCAGCGGTGGCCCCAATCCTGCGCGTCGTCGGAATTGCCGGGCGACAGGCCGATGATGTCGCCTTTGGTCGAACAGCCGAGTCCCAGCACCGTGCGGTTGGCATAGGCGAAATAGGCCACCACCTGGTTGATCTCCAGTATCTGGGCGTCCTCCCAGCCCGCCATGCGCAGGGCCGTGACATCCGCCTCGTCCATGTCGCCGGGGCTTTCGCTCAGCCGGGCGGCGTAGCGCAGCGCGGCCTGTTGGGCGGCATCGAGCGGCGCGGCGGCGATGTCGCCCGCTGCCAGCGCGGCGCGGATCGCATCGGCGCGCGCCGGATCGTCGAGGAGCCGCTGCAGTCCGGCGAAGTGATGCTCCGTACAGTAATCGCAGCGGTTGCGCAGCGAGACCCAGACGCCCAGCACCTCCAGAAACCATTTGGGCACCGTATTGGCAGAATGGTGGAGCACCGCCTTGTAGAGCGTCATATGTCCTTCCATCGTATGGGGGCGCAGGCTGTGCATCATCATGATGTTGTCCACGTTGCCCCCCGGCCCCGCGATCCTGTCGTAAAGCTGGCGCAGCCTGCCGGTCGCTGCCTCGAAGGGGATGATGTGGATCCAGGCCATGGTGTTTCCTTTGCTGGGGATGCGATCGGCAGGGTGCCATCGGCGCGCCGGGTTGGAAAGCGGGCTGCGCCTTCTCCCTTTCGCAGGCCGGTCCCCTCTGACATACTGCGATGCAATCAAGAGCAGAGCGAGCAGCCCCCATGACCGACCTTTTGTCCGGCCACGAACCGACCGATTACGATGCATCCTCCATCGAGGTGCTCGAAGGGCTGGAACCGGTGCGCAAACGCCCCGGCATGTATATCGGCGGCACCGATGAACGGGCGCTGCATCATCTGGTGGCAGAAGTGCTCGACAACTCCATGGACGAGGCGGTGGCGGGCCATGCCACCCGGATCGAGGTGGAGCTGCACGAGGATTATGCCGTCACCATCCGCGACAACGGACGCGGCATTCCGATCGACCCGCACCCGAAGTTTCCCGACAAGTCCGCGCTGGAGGTAATCCTGTGCACGCTGCACGCGGGGGGCAAGTTTTCGGGCAAGGCCTACCAGACGTCGGGCGGTTTGCACGGCGTCGGTGCCTCGGTGGTCAATGCGCTAAGCGATTCGCTGGTGGTGCAGGTGGCGCGCAACAAGGAGGTCTATGAGCAGCGGTTTTCGCGCGGCATCCCCCTTGGCCCGGTGGAGCGCGTGGGTGCGGCCCCCAACCGGCGCGGCACCATGTTCACCTTTCACGCGGACGAGGAAATCTTCGGCCACCACAGGTTCAAGCCCGCGCGGCTGCTCAAGATGGTGCGGTCCAAGGCCTATCTGTTCTCCGGCGTCGAGATCCGCTGGAAAAGCGCCATTTCCGATGGCGAGACCCCGCAGGAGGCGACGTTCCACTTTCCCGGCGGCCTTGCCGATTATCTGCGCGAAACGCTGGGCGGGGCCACCACCTATGCCGAGAACCCATTCGCCGGGACGGTCGATTTTCAGGAACGCTTCGGCGTGCCGGGCAAGGTGGAATGGGCCATCAACTGGACCCCGGCGCGCGACGGGTTCATCCAGTCCTACTGCAACACGGTTCCCACGCCCGAGGGCGGCACCCACGAAGGCGGCTTCTGGGCCGCGATCCTGAAAGGCATCCGGGCCTATGGCGAATTGGCGGGCAACCGCAAGGCCAAGGAGATCACCCGCGACGACCTGATCACCGGGGGCTGCGCGCTGGTGTCCTGTTTCATCCGCGAGCCGGAGTTCGTGGGCCAGACTAAGGACCGGCTGGCCACCACCGAAGCCGCGCGGTTGGTGGAAAACGCGGTGCGCGACCATTTCGACAACTGGCTGGCCGCCGATACCAAATCGGCGGGGGCGATCCTCGATTTCCTCGTGCTGCGGGCCGAGGAACGGATGCGCCGCCGACAGGAAAAGGAAACCGCGCGCAAGAGCGCCACGAAGAAGCTGCGTCTGCCCGGCAAGCTGACCGATTGCACCAGCAAGACCCGCGAAGGCACCGAGTTGTTCATCGTGGAGGGCGACAGCGCCGGGGGCTCCGGCAAGGGCGCGCGCAACCGCAACAATCAGGCGCTGCTGCCGCTCAAGGGCAAGATCCTGAACGTGCTGGGCGCGGCCTCTTCCAAGCTGAACACCAACGCGGAGATCAGCGATCTCTGCGAGGCGCTGGGCGTGGGGATGGGGACGAAATTCAACCTCGACGATCTGCGCTATGACAAGATCATCATCATGACGGACGCCGACGTGGACGGCGCGCATATCGCGTCGCTGCTGATGACCTTCTTCTTCACCCAGATGCGCCCGATGATCGACGCGGGCCACCTCTACCTCGCCTGTCCGCCGCTTTACCGGCTCACGCAGGGGGCCAAGCGCATCTACGTGGCGGATGACGCGGAAAAGAACCTCTGGCTCGAAAAGGGGCTGGGCGGCAAGGGCAAGATCGACGTGCAGCGGTTCAAGGGTCTGGGCGAGATGGACGCCAAGGACCTGAAGGAAACCACGATGGATCCCGACACCCGCAAGCTGATCCGGGTCACGGTGGACGAGGACATGCCCGGAGAGACCGGCGATCTGGTGGAACGGCTGATGGGCAAGAAGCCCGAGCTGCGGTTCCAGTATATCCAGGAGAATGCGAAGTTCGTGGAGGAGCTGGATGTGTGAGGGAGCTTATGACCACGCTGACAGTTAGTGGTTAGCGATTAACATCCCAACCACATCTGTTCCGTATCCCATGCGCCTGTGGCGCATAGCCCCTTCCCTTCCCCCATGGGGAAGGGGCTTGCACACGACGACAGGTCGGGACCGCGACAATAGTGACCTGCACCGGTTGCGTACAATGTAAGGCTGGCTGGCTCGCCCTCTCCGGCGTCAGGTCGGGCGCGACCCTATTGTTTCGCCGCAGGTACATTTTACCACATCTGTTCCGTATCCCATGCGCCTTCGGCGCATAGCCCCTTCCCTTCCCCCTGGGGAAGGGGCTTCCACACGACGACAGGTCGGAACCGCGACAACAGTGACCTGAACCGGTCGCGGCACCCCGCAAACTTCCCCCCCGCGATCCTTTCCCTTCCCTAGGTCTGCCTCGCCCCACGATCCGCGCGCTCCTCCTCCTGCCCCCGACCGCCGAAACTTGATAAGTTCGGCCGAACTTGGTCTACATGATCTTCAACCGC
>NZ_LWGH01000470.1:0-4575 GCF_001635395.1 Sulfitobacter sp. HI0129
CCTGTCGCCCGGCACACAAGAGATCGTTGACCGGCAAGTGCCGATGAGGCGCCTGGGCCGCCCCGAAGAAGTGGCCGAGGTCGTGCACTTCCTGGCCAGCACGCAATCCTCTTATGTCACCGGCTCGGAAATCCCGATCAACGGCGGTCAGCACATCTAACACTATACCAACAAGGCAACCCCATGAACGAAATGCAGATCCTCCCCAATTCCCCCGAGGCGCGCGACATCGCCTATCACTTCCACGGCTACACCAACGCCGCCGCACATGCCGAAACCGGCCCGATGATCATCGAGCGGGGCGAGGGCATCTATGTCTATGACAGCAACGGCAACCGTTACATCGAAGCTCTCTCGGGCCTCTGGAGCGCTGCGGTTGGCTTTAACGAACCGCGCCTTGCCAAGGCGGCGGCCGATCAGATGGCGAAACTACCCTTCTATCACAATTTCGGTCACAAATCGCACGGACCTGCCATTGACCTGGCAGAAAAGCTGATCTCGCTTGCGCCGGTGCCCATGAGCAAAGTGTTCTTCACCAACTCAGGCTCCGAGGCGAATGACACGGTGCTGAAAATGCTCTGGTATCGCTCGAACGCCCTGGGCCAGCCCGAGCGCAAGAAGGTGATCGCGCGGCAGCGCGGCTACCACGGTGTCACCATCGCTGCGGGCAGTCTGACAGGTCTGCCGAACAACCATCGCTCTTTCGATCTGCCCATCGACCGGGTGCTGCACACGACCTGCCCGCACTACTGGAAAGACGGCAAAGGCGGCGAAACCGAGGAAGAGTTCGCCACCCGCTGCGCCACCGACCTTGAAAGCCTTATCGAAGCGGAAGGCCCCGAGACCATTGCCGCCTTCTTTGCCGAACCCGTCATGGGCGCGGGTGGCGTCGTTGTGCCGCCCCGGACCTATTGGGACAAGATCCAGGCGGTGCTGGACAAATACGACATCCTGCTCGTTGCCGACGAGGTGATCTGCGGCTTTGGCCGCACCGGACAGATGTTCGGGTCGCACACATTTGGGATGAAGCCCGATGTCATGGTGATGTCGAAACAGATCACCTCCAGCTATGTACCCTTTAGCGCCTTCATGATGAACGACCGGTTCTATGCGCCGATTGCCGAGGAAAGCGGACGGATTGGCGTTCTGGGTCATGGCTTTACTGGCGGTAGTCACCCGCTGGGCGCAGCGGTTGCCCTGGAGAACATTGCGATCATCGAAGAGCGCGAACTGGTGGCCAACGCGCGGACGGTGGGGGCACGGTTCCACAAGAAGCTCGACAGCCTTCAGGACCACCCCCTGGTTGGCGAGATCCGCGGCGTCGGCTTCATCTCGGCGCTGGAGCTGGTCAATGACAAGGCTGCGAAATCCGTGACCGGCCCGGTCGGCGCCCTGGGCGGGCTGTTGAACGCAGCCCTGCTGCGCAACGGGGCGATCACCCGCAACCTTGGCGACGCCGTCGCATTCTGTCCGCCGCTGATCACCAGCGAAGAGCAGGTCGATGATCTGTTTGCCATCGTGAAGAAATCGCTCGACGACGTGACCCGGCTGGTCAAGGAAAACTAAGGAACGGCACCATGGAAAAACTGAATCTTATCGCCGGTGAATGGGCCTCCGGCACCGATTGGGCTGAAAACATCAACCCCTCGGACACAACTGATGTCATCGGGCAGTACGCCCGCGCCAGCGCGGAACAGACGCGCCATGCCATTGCCGCCGCAAAAGCCGCCGCCCCCACTTGGGCGCAATCGACTCCCCAGTCACGTGCCGATGCGCTGGAGGCTGTCGGTGTCGAGCTTCTGGCCCGCAGAGAAGAACTGGGTGAACTGCTGTCGCGGGAGGAGGGCAAGATCCTTTCGGAAGGCATCGGCGAGGTGACGCGCGCGGCGCATGTCTTCAAGTTTTACGCACAGGAAGCCTTGCGGATTGAAGGGGTGTCCATGGCGTCGGTCCGCCCCGGTGTCCGGGTCGAGGTGCGTCATGAGCCGGTGGGCGTCGTTGGGCTGATCACGCCCTGGAACTATCCCATCGCGATCCCCGCCTGGAAAATCGCACCGGCCTTGGCCTATGGCAACACGGTGGTGTTCAAACCGGCAGACCTTACACCCGGCTGTGGCTGGGCCCTGGCCGAAATCCTGTCGCGGGCGGGCCTGCCTGCTGGCGTGTTCAACTTGGTCATGGGGCGCGGCAGCGTTGTTGGTGAAGAGATCGTGCGCTCTCCTGATGTGGCGGCGGTGTCCTTCACCGGCTCCGAAGCGACAGGGGCGGGCATTCGCACCCGTGTGGCCGAACGCGGCGGCAAGGTGCAGCAGGAAATGGGCGGCAAAAGCCCCCTGATCGTGATGGATGACGCCGATCTGCAAACCGCCATCGACTGCGCGATCGGCGGGTCGGTTCTGTCGACCGGCCAGCGCTGCACCTCGAACACCCGGATCATCGCCACCCCCGGTATTCACGACGCGCTTGTCGCAGGCATGGTGGATGCCGCGCGCGCCCTGAGGGTCGGACATGCCCTTGATCCCGCCTCGCAGATCGGCCCGGCGGTGGACGAGCGGCAACTGCAAACCAACCTCAAATACATCAGCATCGCCGATAGCGAGGGCGCCGAACGCTTGTGTGGTGGCGAGGTGCTTACCCGCGACACGCCCGGCTTCTATATGGAACCGACCGTTTACGCGAACTGCACAAACCAGATGCAGCACGTACGCGAAGAGATTTTCGGCCCAGTTGTCAGCGTTCTGAAGGCCGCTGATTATGACGAGGCGGTGGCGATCGCGAATGACAGCCCCTTGGGCCTGTCTTCGGGTATCTGCACAACCTCGCTGAAGTTTGCCGAGGACTTCAAGTCCCGGTCTCAGGCCGGTATGGTGATGGTCAACTTGCCCACAGCCGGGGTGGATTACCATGTGCCTTTCGGTGGGCGAAAAGGCTCAAGCTACGGCAGCCGCGAGCAGGGACGCGCCGCGCGTGAGTTCTTCACGACATCCAAGACCGCATACATCAGCTTTTGAGGCTTTTTGGGCACCTGGAAGCTTCGATTTTTAGGTGCCCACGTCCACGCGCCACCATTTGCAGGTGCAGCATTATCTCATTTCTTTCAAAAAACTACGAAAAAAAGTGATCAACCGTACGTGAGAGTTGACCTGCCCCCCGCAATTTCACTCTTTCTGATGTAGAGTTGGCCTGCCCCCACTTTCTCACGGCAAGTTGTCGCGCATTAGCATCAGGTTACGTTGGCCCTCGTTCGCACACGCATTAAGCGAGCTGGGGTAAGTTTCATCCAAGGGTCTCTATGAGCGCGATGCTGCAGCTTCGCAGTCCACCTCGAAGTTTCATTGGCAGCAAGTACACCTACAAATGGAGTACATATCGCGTGGCTAAGCTTCGCGCAGCGTGTCCGCTTTGCGGGCATGAACTTGCGGGATCGTGTAGCACAGAACATCCAGGAATTGAGACGCGCCAGCGGCCTCAGCCAGGAGGAGCTTGCTCATCGGGCCGATGTGAGCCGCGGCCATATGTGCAAGGTCGAGAACGCCAGGTTCGCCGCTTCTCTCGACCTTCTCGAACGCATCGCCAAGGCGCTGAACGTCGACCCCGAAGAGTTCTTTACAAAGCGCTAGCTAAAATTTGCCAGCCCCTGATGCGCCCTCGATCGGAGCGTCTCAAGAGGTAGTCAAATGGAGCGCAGTGAGTTCAATGAGTAAGAGAAAGACAGGCTGGCCTTTCCAGGAAGGGTTTCTGAACACCGATACGCAGGCGCTTCACCTGTTCACCGATTACCGTTGGAATGACGGCTCTGTGAGCCGTCGTTGGCATGTTGACCCTGAACGCTTTGAGGCAGACCTAACCGAACTTCGCCCTGTCTCCCTGAACACATCGGAGCGTTCGGATCAGTAGGAGAACCAGTCCGAATGGCCCATGTTGCCCTCGTAGTCGCCGAATTCGACCATGATGCTGCGGGAATAGAAGTGCCATAGGCCACCGCTGGTCGGGTAAGCGATCTCCTGCCCGCTTTCCGAGATGAATGTCGCGGGCCAGGGCGCGTGGGATCCGTAGACCCGCTGGATGTAGCGGCAGGTCCGGTTCTCGCGATCACAGGAGCGGATCGACCAGTCCCATTGACGCGGCTCGTCACGCGGCTCATAGGAGCGCCCGGTGAACCAGATCACATGGGTCCGGTTCAGCCATTCGTATTCCGGCAGGTTGGTGTCGAGTTCACCCTCGCCGCCCGGACCACCGAGCTCGACCGGCACATGGGCGAAGGTGCAGACCCCGAAGGGCGGTAGACTCGGCCAGGGCGTGATGCGGCGGATCATGGTGCGATAGGCGCGGGCACAAACGGCACTCGGGGGGAACCCACCCGCCATGCAGAGCATGATGGCGCAGTCGATGTCATAGGCCTGCGCCTTCTCCGGGGCTCCGAACACTGCCATCACCCCCATCGCCGCCGCCATCACTTGTCGTCTCATGTCACTCTCCCGCAAAAGTTGCGCGGACTATCGCGCAATATGTATTTATCTGCAATATGTCGTATTGACTCTATATGACTTTATGGCCTTAGTGTCGTGAAGTAGA
>NZ_LWGH01000471.1:0-2419 GCF_001635395.1 Sulfitobacter sp. HI0129
GCACCCCGGTGGGGGAGATGATCGCAGCACGGCTCTGGGTGTCATTGCCGCTGGCTCTCTATGCGCTGACGCTGTCCACCCTGATCGCCTTTCCCGCCGGTATTTTCGCCGCTTCCCGCAGGGGGGAGGCCGGGGATTTAGGCGTGATGGGGGCCACGCAGCTCGGCGTTGCCATCCCGAATTTCTGGTTCGCGATGATGCTGGTCCTGATCTTTGCGATCAACCTGCGGTGGTTTTCAGCAGGGGGCTTCGGCGGGTGGGACGCGGGGTTTTTCGCGGGCATGCGCGCACTGACGTTGCCCGCCATCGCGCTGGCGCTGCCGCAGGCGGCAATCCTTGCCCGGGTCATGCGGTCGTCGTTACTCGACGTATTGGGCGAAGATTTCATCCGCACGGCGCGCGCCAAGGGGCTGTCCGCGCGTCAGGCGCTCTGGCGGCACGGGTTGCGCAATGCCCTGATCCCCGTGCTCACAATCATCGGACTGCAATTCTCGTTCCTCTTGGCCGGGGCCATCATCATCGAACAGGTTTTCTACCTTCCGGGCCTCGGGCGGCTGATCTTTCAGTCAATCTCTGCCCGTGACCTCATCGTTGTGGAATCCGTCGTGATGCTGCTGGTCTTTTCCGTCATCGTCGTGAATTTCGTCGTTGACCTCACCTATGCCGCCGTCGATCCCCGGCTGAGAACCCGGACATGAACCGGAGCCTGATACTTGGGGCGTCCCTGTCGCTGTTCTTCGTGGGGATGGCTTTCGTCAGCTTCTTCTGGACGCCATTCGACCACGCGGCGCTGGACATCGCCGGAAAGCTCCAGACACCGAACGGGAACCACCTGCTTGGTACGGATCATTTCGGGCGCGACATGCTGAGCATGATCATGGTGGGCGCGCGTACTTCCATCGCGGTCGCATTGGTGGCCGTGGGCATCGGCATGGGGGTGGGCATACCGCTCGGCCTATGGGCGGCGGCGCGGCGCGGCAGCCTGCTGGATGAGACGATCATGCGCGCCAACGATCTGATATTCGCCTTCCCCGCGCTGGTCATCGCCATCCTGATCACCGCCGTCTTCGGCGCCGGGGCGCGCAATGCGATCATCGCCATCGGGATCTTCAACATCCCGGTCTTCGCGCGGATCACCCGGGGTGCCGCGCTGTCGATCTGGCAGCGGGAATTCATCCTCGCCGCGCGGGTTGCGGGCAAATCGGCGGCACGCATATCGGCCGAGCATATCCTGCCCAATGTCGCGAACCTTCTGATCGTTCAGGGCACCATACAGTTTTCGCTCGGCATCCTTGCCGAAGCGGGCCTGTCCTACGTGGGGCTCGGTGCGCAGCCGCCAACGCCTTCATGGGGGCGGATGCTGGCGGATGCGCAAACGCTCGTGGCCATCGCGCCGCATATGGCGCTCATCCCCGGCTTTGCCATCATCCTCACCGTGCTGGGGTTGAACCTGATGGGGGACGGGCTGCGCGATCATCTTGACCCCCGGTTGCGGGTGGCCCGGTCATGAGCCTTCTGGAACTCGGTGCGCTCTCCATGTCGATCCACGGGATCGAGGTTCTGCGGGACGTCACGCTTTTCGTCGAAGAGGGGGAGATCGTGGCCATCACCGGGGAAAGCGGGTCGGGCAAGAGCATGACGGCCCTTTCGACGCTCCAGCTTCTGCCGCGCGGCGCGCGCTGCACCGGCAGCGTGATGCTGGACGGGCAGGACCTTGCGACGCTTTCCGAAGAGGCGCTTTGCGATGTTCGAGGCAATACCGTCGGCATGGTGTTTCAGGAACCGATGACCGCGCTCAACCCCGTGCAGACCATTGGCCGTCAGGTGGCCGAAACCATCCGCGTGCACCGGCCCGAGGTCTCGCGCAGCGATGCCGCCGCCATGGCAGCCGAGGCGCTGGACCGGGTCGGGATGCCCGCCCATCGTTTTCCCCCGCACCGCTATCCACATGAACTCAGCGGCGGTCAGCGGCAGCGTGTCGTCATCGCCATGGCCATCGCGCTGCGACCCAAGCTCCTTGTGGCCGATGAACCGACCACGGCGCTGGACGTGACGACGCAGGCCCAGATACTCGACCTGCTGCGCAGCCTCGCGCGCGAAGACGGAATGGGGCTGCTGATGATCACCCATGACCTCGCCGTGGTGGCGGACATGGCGGATCGCATCATCGTCATGCGCAAGGGGCAAATCGTCGAACAGGGTGCAACCGGCACCCTGCTGCGGGACATGCGCCACCCCTATACCAAGATGCTTTTTGCCACGTCGAACCACCAAGTCGATCTGCCGCCCGCCCCCCCGCCGCGCCCCCTGCTTGAGGTTTCGCATGTTTCGCGCGATTACCGCCTGCCGCGAAGCTCCCTTTTCGGGGCGCCGGGCCGGTTCCGCGCCGTGGACGACGTCAGCTTTACCATAGACCGGG
>NZ_LWGH01000472.1:0-4282 GCF_001635395.1 Sulfitobacter sp. HI0129
CCGCCCGGCCTGCGGCCACCACCACCGCGGCGACGCTTGCGGCCACCGCCGGGCTTGCCGCCCGCGCCCTGTGCGCCGTCGCCGCCCCCGCCACCGGGACGACCGCCGCCCGGTCTGCCGCCGCGACCACGGCCACGCCCGCCCCGGCCCTTGGGCTTGTCGGGGGCGTCCATCGCCTCCCACGGGCGGCCGGAGGCGACGGGAATGGCGATACCCATCGTCTTCTGGATCGCCTTCAACTCTCCCATTTCGTCGGGTGCGCAGAAAGCGACAGCGGCGCCGTCCTTGCCCGCGCGGGCGGTCCGCCCGATCCGGTGCACGTAGTTGTCGGGGACGTTGGGCAGGTCGTAGTTGTAGACATGCTTCACATCCGGGATGTCGAGCCCCCGGGCCGCCACGTCCGTGGCCACCAATACGGTCAAATCACCGCTCTTGAACCCTTCGATGGCGCGGTCACGCTGGCCCTGGCTCTTGTTGCCGTGGATCGAAGTCGCATCGAATCCGGCCTTCACAAGCGTCTTCATCAGCTTTTCCGAACCGTGCTTCGTGCGCCCGAAGACCAGTGCACGCTCTCCCCGGTGCTTGGACAGCAGTTCGATCAGCAGGGAGGTCTTTTCCGCCTTGGCGATGAAATGAACCTCTTGCGTGACCTTGTCCGCGGCCTTGCCCGGGGGGGACACCTCGATCCGGATCGGGCTTTGCAGGTAGCTGTTGGCAATCTCGTTCATCAGCTTGGGCATCGTGGCCGAGAAGAGCATCGTCTGCCGGTCCTTCGGGATCACGCTGGCGATCTTGCGCAGGTCGTGGATGAAACCCATGTCCAGCATCTGGTCGGCCTCATCAAGGACGAGGAAAGTCGTCTCCTCCAGCCGCACGGCGCGGCGGTCCATCAGGTCCAAGAGACGGCCCGGCGTGGCCACCAGCAGGTCGACCCCGCGTTCCAGCCGCTTGATCTGGGGGTTGATCGACTGGCCGCCCACGACCATCGCCACTTTCAGCGGCGTCCCCTTGGCATAGTTGCGCAGATGCACCGCGATCTGGCTGGCCAGTTCGCGCGTCGGCGCCAGTACGAGGCCGCGCACGCTGCGCGGGTTGGGGCGGCCTTCCATGGCCATCATCTGCGCCACCAGCGGCACGCCGAAGGCGGCTGTCTTGCCCGTGCCGGTCTGGGCAAGGCCCATGACGTCACGCCCGTTCATCCCATGCGGGATCGCCTGTTTCTGGATCGGTGTCGGGTCCTTCAGACCCAGTTCGAAAAGCCGTGCCACCAGTTCGGTCGGCAGGCCCATCATGTCGAAATCGCTCATATCTCTTCTTTCGCACGCCCCGAGGGGGCGCATCAGCTTGGCCGCGCCCATCACCGGACGCCGCAGGGTCGCGCAAAGCGGATCGCGGGCGCAGGCCATATACCTCGCACCCGTCCGCAGCGCCTGGCCCCACGCGTGATTTTGGGAACAACGGCGGGCCTTGAAAGCCGGTATGCGCAAGGGATCGTCGGACCCCGGCACCGGAACTGCTCACGCGGCAGAAGGCATCGCCTGACGCCCACATGGCCCCTTGGCGCGCACAAGTCAACCGCCGGGGGCAAATCACGGTGGCACGCCCGCACGTTTGCGGTTACATCGGAGCCTCCCCCAAGGACCCGAAGGCCCGCCATGAGCAAACCGATCATCAAACGCTGCGAAGCCATGGGCCTGCGCATGACCGGCCAGCGGCGCACCATCGCGCAGGTCATCGAAGACAGCGACGACCACCCCGACGTGGAAGAGTTGCTGGCCCGCGCGCAGCTCATCGACAGCGCGATTTCCATCGCGACGGTCTACCGTACCGTCAAGCTGTTCGAGGAAGCGGGCATTCTGGACAAGCTGGAATTCGGCGACGGGCGCGCGCGTTACGAAGACGCGGAGCGGGACCACCACGACCACCTCATCGACATGCAGTCGGGTGCGGTGATCGAATTCGTCGATCCCGAGATCGAGGCGCTGCAGGAAAAGATCGCCGCCAAGCTGGGATATGAGCTGCGCGGGCACCGGCTCGAACTCTATGGCGTCCCGCTGGGAAAGGACCGCAGATGACCGACCGCCGCGAAAATACCGACCGTGACCGCCCCCTGCTGGCGGTGCTGATCGACGCGGACAACGTGCCCGCCAAACATGCCGCCGCCATTATGCGCGAAGTCGCCTCCATCGGGGAGCCTGCGCTGCGCCGGGTCTATGGCGACTGGTCCAACGATCACCTCAAGGGGTGGAAAGCGCCGATCCGCGAACTCGGGCTCGTCGCGCATCAGGAAACAGCCAATACCACCGGAAAGAACGCCAGCGACATCGGGCTGGTGATCGACGCGATGGACATTCTGCATACCGGGCGTTTCGATGTGTTTGTCATCGTCTCGTCGGACAGTGACTTTACATCGCTGGTCAATCGCCTGCGCGAACAGGGTATCACCGTGATCGGCATCGGCGAGAAAAAGACCCACGATTCGCTGCGCAACGTCTACAACCGTTTCATCCTGATCGAGAACCTCGATGGCACGGCCACGCCCGACACCCCGCGCGGCAGCACCGCCAAGGCCGAAAAGGCGCTGCCCCTCTTCCGGGAAGCGATGGACAAGATCGAGACCGAAGATGATTGGTACAACCTCGGACAGGTCGGACAGGCGATACAGGCCCGTCACGCCGATTTCGACGCGCGCACCTACGGTTTCGGCAAATTGTCGAACCTTGTAGCCGCGCTCGACGCGCTGGAAACACGCCGCACCGGCAACCGGCTGATGATCCGCCTCAAACCCTGAAGAAGCCTCAGCGCAATGCGCCGGATTTCAGGCCATGGATATCCTGCAGGGCCGGGTTTTCCGGGTCCGCATCCGTGCGGGGCAGAACGCTGATGCTGCCGTCCGCTTCCAGAATGACCGTCTGGACGTTTTCCATATCCGCGAAGCCGTTCTCCCGCACCGCCGCCAGAACCTCGTAGCGGCTGATCCTTTCGCGGTTCATCTCCTCGCTTTGGAAGGCATCGTGGTGATAAAGCAGCGAGGGTGCCGCACGCACCGTCCGGCTGACGACGGGCCAGCGGATCATCGCGCGGGTCAGCAGCCATTGCAGCACCAGCAGCGTTCCGATGGCGGCCACGGAATCGGCGATCGACACGCTGTCCGACAGGATGCCCGAGGCCATCAGGGAGCCCATGGCGACCGTCACCACCCAGTCGAAATTGTTCATCTGCGCGGTGGACCTCTTTCCGCTGAGCCGGACGAAGCCGACCACGGCGACATAGACGATGGCCGCGCTGACGACCACGTCCAGAAGCCTTGTCACACTGTCGAACAGAAACGGATTTTCCATGGGCGCACCTCTCGACGTCCAACGCGTCAGCGGGCCTTAAGTTCGCTGTCCCGCTCCTTTTCGGCGCCGGGCTCTTTGGGGTCGGGATCATCCTTCGGGGCGCGACTGATCAGAACCGGCAGCAGAACGCTCAGCACCAGCAGGCGTGCGATGTGGCAGGCCGCGACGAACCCCGGCACCACGCCCAGCACCACGCCCATGGCGATCATCGTCTCCAGCCCGCCGGGGGCAAAGGCCACCAGCACATGGGCGAGCGGCATGCCCAGTGCAAATGCGACCGGCACAGCCGCCGCGGCGGCAAAGGCAATCGCGATGAGCGTGATCGTCAGCCCCGCCCCCAGACCGCTGCGCACCTGCGCCAATGTCAGCCCCGCGAAACGGGTGCCGATCAGCGCGCCCAGCACAAGATACGCGGGCAGTATGAGCCAGCCCGGCACGTTCCCGTCCAGCAGCCCGCCCAGATGACCCACGGCAGAGGCAGCCATCGCCCCCATCAGCAGGGGTGCGGGCACCGAAAGCCGCCCCATGACCCGGCCCAGCAGTACCGCCGCCGCCGCAACGGCCAAAAGCGCCACCGGTCCCAGCGGCACGCCCGCGGGCACCAAGCCCCCGGTCAGGCGAACGCCCATGGCCAGCGCCACGAAGGGCACGACGATGGTCAGCGCCAGCAGTCGCACCGACTGGCTGACCGCGATCCGCGTCAGGTCCGCCCCGGTGTCCGCCGCCATGGCGATCACGAAGCTGAGGTGCCCGGGTGCCGCCGCCAGCAAGGCCGAGCGCGCATCGAAGCCGAAATACCGCGCCAGCACCCGCCCGCTGACGACCATGATGGCCCAGATGATCATGGCCATGAACAGGAAAGCGAGCGGCCAGCGTTGCATGGCGGCCACGGCGTCCGCGTCGAACCCCGCGCCCACTGCGATGCCCAGCACCACGAAACA
>NZ_LWGH01000473.1:0-2095 GCF_001635395.1 Sulfitobacter sp. HI0129
CAGGGGTTCGAGGTGACGACCTTCCGCAAGGACGTGGCCACCGATGGGCGCCGCGCCACCGTCGCCTTCACAGATGATATCGCGGACGATGCGCGGCGGCGGGATTTCACGATGAACGCGCTCTATGCCACGCCGGAGGGCAGGGTGATCGACCCGTTGGGCGGCCTGCCAGATCTTCTGGCGGGGCGGGTGCGATTCATCGAAGACGCCGCCCAGCGGATCAAGGAAGACTACCTTCGTATCCTGCGCTTTTTCCGGTTTTCGGCATGGTACGGCGACCCCGCGGCGGGGTTCGAGGCCGAAACCCTCGCCGCGATTGCCGCGCACCTCGACGGGCTGGCGCATCTGTCGAAGGAGCGTATCGGGGCAGAGATGAAAAAGCTGCTGGAGGCACCCGACCCCGCCCCCGCGGTGGCGGCGATGGAACGCTTGGGCGTTCTGCAGGCGATCCTGCCGGGCAGTGATGCACGGTTCCTGCCAATCCTGCTGCATATGGAAGGGGAGGCAGGCATCACCGCCGCGCCCATGACCCGCCTCGCCGCGCTGGGCGGTGAGCAGGTCGCCAACAATTTGCGGCTGTCCAAGGCCGAAGCGAACACCCTCGCGGATGTGGCAGAGGCGGCGCAGAACGGGCAGGCACCTGCCGAAGTCGCCTACCGCAAAGGGGCCGATGTGGCCTTGCAAGCCATGCTTTTGCGCGCGGTTCTGACCGAACAGCCCCCCCGCCCGGAAGAGAAGGACCAGATCGCCCGCGGCGCCTCTGCGTCCTTTCCGCTGTCCGCGCGGGACCTGATGCCCGAATATACCGGCAAGGCGCTGGGGGAGCGGCTGCAAACGCTGGAACAGGCATGGATCGAGTCAGGTTTCGCGCTGGGCCGGGAGGATCTGATGCGCCTTGGGGGACGGCGGAAGTAATGGACATTCGAACGGTCAATGGGCATCACGGGAAGGGGCAGGCATAGCCTCAGGTCCGATCCGAGCCATCGTGACCCCGACTGCCCCGTTCCATGGTTCAGAAAGCGCCCGGCATGTTCCGCTATTTCGAAAATCTGATCGATCCCTATACCGCCTATGCCGAGCGGGACACGCCAGCCACGCGGCTCTGGCCGTTCCTGAAGGAATACGCCCAGCCTTTCCGGTCGGTCTTTCTGGTTACGGCCTTCATGTCGATCGTGGTTGCGGCCGTCGAAGTCGGGCTGATCTACTACATGGGCCGCATCGTCGATCTGCTGGACGCCGATCCGGCGCAGGTCTGGGCCGATCATGGGACGGAACTGATCCTTGTGGCGCTCTTTATCATTCTGATCCGGCCCATTCTGCAGGCGCTGGATGTGGCGCTAATCAACAATGCGATCCTGCCCAATTTCGGCACCCTGATCCGCTGGCGGGCGCACCGGCAGGTTCTGCGCCAGTCCGTCGGCTGGTTCGAGAACGATTTCGCCGGGCGTATCGCAAACCGGATCATGCAGACGCCGCCGGCGGCGGGCGAAGTCGTCTTTCAGGTGTTCGACGCCATTTCCTTTTCGCTGGCCTATATGGTGGGGGCGGCGATCCTGCTGTCGGCGGCTGACCTGCGGCTGCTGATGCCGCTGCTGATATGGTTCGTGCTTTATGGGCTGCTGGTGAACTGGACGGTGCGCCGTGTGGGGCCCGCATCAAAGGCGGCATCGGACGCGCGGTCGCAGGTGACGGGCCGCGTGGTCGATGCCTATGCGAACATCCATTCGGTGAAGATGTTCGCCCATCACGATCTGGAAACGGAATTCGCGCGTGAGGCCATCGAGCGGGCACGGCGTACCTTTCAGGTCGAAATGCGCATTTTCACCGCCATGGACATCACGCTCGTCACGTTGAACGGGCTGCTCATCGTCGGGGTCGTCGGCTGGGCGCTGGCGCTTTGGATGAACGGGCAGGCCAGCGTGGGCGTCGTGGCCGCCGCAACGGCGCTGACACTGAGGCTCAATTCCATGACCGCGTGGATCATGTGGGCGCTGTCCTCCTTCTTTCGGCAGTTGGGTGTCGTTGCCGAAGGGATGGAGACCATCGCCCAGCCCATCCGGCTGACGGACGCCGCCTCTGCCCCCGATCTGAAGCT
>NZ_LWGH01000474.1:0-4191 GCF_001635395.1 Sulfitobacter sp. HI0129
ATTTGCCCCAGCGCCAGACCCAGCGCCGCCATGGCCCAGCGTTCGCGCGCGGGGTCGCACAGGATGCCGGTATATTCGCCCATCCCCAGCCGCGAGGCGGCGGCCAATTGCGCCTGAAAGACACGGCGCGACCTGCTCCAGTACAACCGGCGGCGCATGGGCAACACCGCGCAGAGCGCGCGGGGGTCTTCGGGGTCACGCAGGCAGAGGACGCACCAGCTGCCGGGGTGAACCTCGAAGAGGGAGGCCATCCAGTCCCACGACAGATAGAACCCCGAATCGGGGTCCTTGCGCAGCAGCGCGTCCCATGCGGGGCGCAGCCGTTTCATGGCGGGCATATCGTCCACCAGTTCGATCTGCAGCGGTGCATCGTCTTGTGCGGTCATCGCGGTCATATCGTTCACGAAGTCGGCCTCTTTTTCGGTTCTCCGTGTCTAGATCGCAAATGCGGCAATTTTTGGTGGAAGGCTTGGCAAGTTCAAAGGCCGTAGAGGTCGCCGAACTTGTTCTGCAGGTAGGAAAGCAGGGGCGCTTCGCTGGGCTCAATGCCGCTCGCCCGGCGGATGACATCCCGCGGGGTATAAAGCCCGCCATGGGTCTGCACGTTCGTGCGCAGCCATTCCGTCGCGACGCCCGTCTCCCCCCGGGCGAGGTGATCGTCCAGATCGGGATGCGCGGCGCGCAGGGCCTCGTGCAGGCACCCGGCATAGACGTTGCCCAGCGTATAGGTCGGGAAATACCCGAAGAGCCCGACGGACCAATGCACATCCTGCAGAACCCCGTTGGACGGCTTGTCCACCGGATAACCGAAATCCGCCTCGAAACGGTCGTTCCACGCGGCTTCGAGATCGCCGACCTGCAGATCGCCCGACATCAGCGCACGTTCCAGATCGAAGCGCAGCAGAACATGCAGGTTGTACTGCAATTCATCCGCTTCGGTCCGGATGTACCCATCCGAGACGCGGTTGACGATGCGGTAGAACGTCTCTGCATCCGCCACGCCGAAGTCACCGAAGGCATCGCGCATCTTGCCAAAGAGCCATCCTGTGAAGGCGCGGCTGCGGCCCAGCTGGTTTTCGTAGATACGGCTCTGGCTTTCATGCACGCCCATCGACACGCCCCGCCCCAGCGGGGTCAGCAGATATGCCTGATCGATGTTCTGTTCATAGGCCGCATGGCCGACTTCGTGGATCGTGGAATAGAAGCAGTTGAACGGATCCAGCGGATTGGTCCGGGTGGTGATCCGCACATCCAGACCCGAGCCAGAGGAGAACGGATGCACCGCCTTGTCCACCCGCCCGATGCTGGAATCGTAGCCGAAGGTGGTGGCCAGCAGCCGGGTCAGCTCCATCTGGGCGGCCTCGTCGAAGACGCCTTCCAGCACCGGCGGCTGCGGCGCTTCGCGCACCGCCGCGCGCAGATCGGCAAGGGCGGGCCGCAGCGCGCCGAACATCGCGGTCAGCGTCTCGGCGGTGGCGCCCGGTTCGTAATCGTCCAGCATCGCATCATAGACGTCTCCTCCCGCGGCAAGGGCCTGTCCCTCCTCCCGCTTCAGGGCGATGACCTCTTCCAGCACGGGCGCGAAAGCCGCGAAATCATCCGTGGCGCGCGCCTCTGCCCAAAGGCCCTGCGCGCGCGAGGTCACACGCGCGATCCGCGACGACAGCTCGCCCGGCACCCGGGTGGCGCGGTCGTGCCCGCGGCGGATGTGGTGAAGCTGGGCGCGCGCGACCTCGTCCAGCGCCTCGCCGTCGATCGCGGCCAGCCAGTCGGCCACGCGCGGATCCACGTTGCGGGCGTGCAGCACGCCCTGCATCGCGGCCATTTCCTCGGACCGTTGGGGGGCCGCCCCGCGCGGCATGACGGTTTCCTGATCCCAGCCAAGGCGCCCGGCCACTTCGGCCAGCGCTTCGGTTTCGCGCTGGAACGCCATCAATTCGTCGTAAGCCTTCATGTCAGGTTCCTCTCAGGGATGTGGCGATGGGATAGGCCGCCAGAAAACGCGCCCGCAGGATCGTGACCCACAGGACGACGGCCAGCGCCTGATGCACCAGCGCGATATGCACAGGTGCCGCGTAAAGCACGGTGGTGATGCCCACGGCGATCTGGATGGCCAGAACCGCCAGCACCACGTTGAAGGCGTTTCGCGTGGCGGGATGGCTCGATCTCCGCCCGCGCAGCCAGACGACGACGCTGAAGATCGCCAGCAGGTAGCCCGAAACCCGGTGCATGAACTGGACGAGCCCCGGGTTTTCAAAAAAATTGCGCCAGGCCGGGGTGATGTTGAACGCGTCCGGCGGAAAGACCTGCCCCTGCATCAGCGGCCAGTCCACGAAATAGCGGCCCGCGTCGATCCCGGCGACCAGAGCGCCCAGAAGGATTTGCAAAAAGGTGAAATGCAACAGCCCGGTGGCGAGGCCGTATTGCTTGCGCTCCATCGCGCGGCGGGCCTGCAGCAGGTCACGTTCGGGCCGCCTCAGCAGCATCGCATACCAGGTGATCACGCCGAGGATGACAAAGGCGAGGCCCAGATGCGTGGCAAGCCGATAGCTCGCCACATCCACCGTCGCCGTGCCGGTCGTGACGCCGGAGGCGACCATCCACCAACCGATGGCGCCCTGCAGACCGCCCAGCCCCCCAAGCAGCAACAGCCGCCCGGTCCAGCCCGGCGGGATCTGCCGCCGCAGCAGGAACCAGAAGAACCCGATGGCCCAGACCAGCCCGATCACGCGGCCCAGCTGGCGATGGCCCCATTCCCACCAATAGATGCTCTTGAAGTCAGAAAGCTGCATCCAGTCGTTCTGAAGGCGGAATTCGTCGATCTCGCGGTATTTGGCGAACTCGTTTTCCCATTCCGCCGCGCTCAGGGGCGGCAGCGCGCCGGTGACGGGCCGCCATTCGGTGATGGATAGGCCACTGTCGGTCAGCCGGGTCGCCCCGCCCACGCTGATCATCACGAACACCAGCGCGAAAAGGATCAGAAGCCAAATCCGCACCGCCCCCCGGGCACCACCGCGCCCGGCGTCGATCACGCCGGTCTTCGCCACGGGCCGGGCCTGCTGCGGCGCCCCCACTTCCTCGAAAAGCTTGCGTTTTTCAGCCATGTCGCGTCCCTCCGTCCGGCCTGATGATCAGGCCCGCGTTAGGTAGGACAGACAGCGGCGGAGATCTAGTCGCGCTCTTTCCAGCGTACCATTTGCCGCATCATCCCGTGCAGCATTTGCACGTCGGCGCGGGTCAGCGGCAGGCGGGACCACATGTTGCGCAGATTGATCCGCATGGACGCGGATTTATGTTCGGGGAAGAAGAAGCCCGCCTCGTCCATCCGGTCTTCGTAATGCCGCGCGAGGTGTTCGACCTCGGCGTGGCTGGCCCAGTCGGTGCCCGCCATCTCGGTCGTGACGGCTTCGGTACCGCCGGCAGCGCGCATCCATTCATAGCCCATCAGCAACACGCATTGCGCAAGGTTGAGCGAGGCAAACCGCGGGTTCACCGGCACGGACACGATGGCATTGGCCCGCGCGATGTCGTCGTTTTCAAGACCCGCCCGCTCCGGTCCGAACAGCACGGCAACACGCTGGCCCTGCGTGATGCGGGCGCGTGCCTCGATCATCGCGGCTTCGGGGGTGTAGACGGGTTTCGTCAGGTCCCGGCCGCGCGCGGTGGTGGCCAGTACGAAATCGCAATCGCCCGTGGCCTCCGGCAGGTCGGGGCAGAGCAGCGCCTCATCCAGAAGCCGCCCGGCGCCCGAGGCCATGGCCACGGCGGCGGGGTTGGGCCAGCCGTCCCGCGGGGCCACGACGCGCATGTTGTCGAGACCGAAGTTCCACATGGCGCGGGCGGCGGCCCCGATATTCTCGCCCATCTGGGGCCGAACGAGGACAAAGGCGGGAATGGCCGGGGGCTGGGTTTGTGCGGGGCTGTTCATGCGGGCGTCTTAGTGTGCGCCCTGCCCGCCCGCAAGTCCGCCCGGGCCGCGTTGGGCTGCCGCGTCATTCATATCCGTTTCCTTTTCCCGACTCATCGGCTAGTCGTCTGCCAGCACGACAGAAGGACAGACCGATGGACGCGCCCGAAGAGCCCCAGATCTACCTGATCACACCCCCCGAAATCGAACTGGCCCGCTTTCCCGCCGTTCTGGCGTCGGTCCTTGATGCGCATCCGGTCGCCTGCGTGCGGCTGGCGCTTTCC
>NZ_LWGH01000475.1:0-4226 GCF_001635395.1 Sulfitobacter sp. HI0129
ATAACCGGGGCGCTGATCCTTGTCTTCGTCTTCACCCTGGGGGCCTATCTCTTGCCGCAGGTGCTGGGGCGACCGCAGCACTGGACGTTGTCGGTGCATATCACCGATCAGGCGATCTTTCAGTCGAACCTGCCCTTCGCGGCGGCGATGGCGATTTTCCTGATGCTGGTGTCGCTGGCGATGGTGGGTCTTTCCTCTTTGCTTGGCCAGAAAAGGATGTAGCCGGTGCCTGCCCTGTTTCGAAACCTCTTCATCCTGCTGGTGGTGCTGTTCCTCGCCGCGCCGCTTGTCGTCATCCTCGGGGTGTCGCTGAACGAGCCCAAGCGGCTTCTGTTTCCGCCCGAGGGGTTTTCCCTGCAATGGTATGCGGAGCTTTTCCGGGCGAACGACTGGCTGGGTGCCTTGCGCAATTCGGTCGTGATCGCACTGGGCGCCAGTGCCATCGCGGTATCGATCGCCCTGCCGCTCGCGCTTTATGTCTGGCGCAAGCAGAACCGGCTGGCAAAGGCGCTCTTCGGGCTGGGGGTGGCGCCTTTCATGCTGCCGCCGGTCATTTCGGCCCTGGGTTTCATGATCTTCTGGATCACGGTCGGCTTCTACGGCCAGATCGGTGCGACGATGGTTTCGCACGGGGTTTTTTTGGTGACCCTGCCGCTGGTCACGATCTCTCTCGGGCTCGAAGGGATCGACCGGCAGTTGATCGAAGCCTCCCGCTGCATGGGTGCCAACAGCCGCATGGTTTTCAGGACGCTGATCTTTCCGCTGGTGCGGCCCTATGTGATGTCGGGCTTTGCCTTTGCCTTTGTCCTCAGCCTCAATGAATATATCATCGCCTATATGGTCGCCGGGTTCACCGCCGAAACCCTGCCGATCAAGATCTTCAACTCGCTGCGGTACGGCTATACGCCGGTGATGGCATCGGTCGCTGTCTTCTTCGTCATGACGGCGGTGCTGATCTACGGAAGCATCGCCCGTTTTGGCGATCTGCCCCGGCTTCTGGGGGCGGAAAGGTCAGCCGGATGACAAGTAGCGCCATGCATACGGGATTGACGGCGGCGCTGTGGCAGGGCGACAGCGTACCGGGCGATATCGCGGCCAACTTAGCGCGGATAGAGGCCGCGGCAGAAGGGGCGGCGGAGGCCGGGGCTGACCTGCTGGTCATGCCGGAATGTTTTCTGACCGGCTATTATTCCCACGCGGATCTGAGCGAGATCGCGGTCCGCGTCGATGAAGGCTGCATAAGCGCGCTTGCCGCCCTGGCGCAGCGGTTGTCACTGGTTCTGGTGGTGGGCAGCTACGAGTTGACGGAAGCGGGACTTTACAATGCGGCCATCGTTTTCGACCCCGAGCTTGGGGTGATCGGCCCCTACCGCAAGCGGATGCTCTACGGGGAGTGGGAAAAACGCAGTTTCCGGCGCGGGTCGCAGCCGCTGATCTTTTCCTGCAAGGGTGTGAAGGTCGGCGTGCTGATCTGTTTCGACGTGGAATTCCCGGAGCGGGTGCGCGAACTGGCGACCGGCGGCGTGGAGTTGCTGGTGGTGCCCACGGCCCTAATGGAGCCCTACGACAAGGTGACATCCCTGCTGGTGCCGGCGCGGGCTTATGAAAACGGGATCTTCGTGGCCTATGCCAACCGGGTCGGAAGCGAAGAGGAACTGACCTATCTGGGCGGAAGCTGCATTGTCGGCCCGGATGGAAACCATCTTGCCCGGCTTGGCGCGCGGGACGTCGGACTGGCCTCTGCCCGGATCGACACCGCCCGGATCGGTGTGGCCCGCGCCGAGGTTCATTACCTTGGCGAAATGGATAAGGCGTAGCGGGGCAGGGGGCGAACCCTTCCCCGCCGGGATCCCATGCGGCAGCCACTTGCGTTTGCGCGGGCCGTCACAGGCATATGGGGCTGTTTGGTTATGGTGCTACGCGCGGGCGGAGTGGTTTTCGATCCGCGCGCCGAAAGTCATCCGCGCCAAGCCCCAAAGGAACACAGCGAACAGTAAATGCAGCACCGCCGCGGCCACGATAACCTTGGGCGTCACCGCCAGACCGAGAAAGCCCCAGTCGACGACAGGAAAGAAGAAAACCAAGGTCGCGATCCACAGAACGAATGCCAGCCAGAAGGCGCGCATGAAGGTGAGAGCGTCCGCGAACAGAAGGAAATAAACGACGGAGAAACCCGTCACCCAAACGGCATGAAACAACAGACCCACCGGCAGCGGCAGAGCACTTTCCCACAGCGTTTCGGCGAATGCGAGGCCGAGCGGTTTGGGCAGCGGCGAAATCCCGGCTTTCAGCCCGACTAAGGTGATCAGGCCCGTCAGGATCGAAACCGCGACCCCGATAGCCACAGCTTTTGTCCATTCTTCCGAGTTCAACGTATGTATTTGCATCTTGGCCTCCATTGCAATTTTCAACCACACCGTGTCGATTGATGGTGTCGCCTATTGTCGGAAACAAATCTGGAGCTACTCCATGTTCCGGGGGAAAAGGGAAAAGGGAAAAGCGAATGAGCGAGCCGCAGTCTTCTCGGGCCAACCTGTCCATCGGGGATGTTTCCGAACTGACCGGAAGCAGTATCGACACGATCCGGTATTATGAACGCGTGAACCTGATGCCCGAAGTTGAGCGCACCTCAGGGGGGCATCGCGTCTATACAGACGAACATATTCGACGTCTGGCTTTCATTCGTCACAGTCGTGCGCTGGGGCTGAGTCTGGAGCAGATACGGCAGGTCGTGGATGGGACCGAAGGCGGCTCCTACAGTTGCGAAGAATGGCAGAGTCTGCTGAACCTCTGCGCCGAAGGGATAGTGCGGCAGATCGACGACCTCAGGACCGCCGAGCGTAACCTTCGCGAGATGATCGACGCCTGCGGTCAGGCAGAGCTTCCCAATTGCCGGGTGGTCGAAAGGCTGTTGGCAGGAGAGATACCGCAGTAGGCTTACTGCACCATCTTGAAATATTGCGCACGGTAAACGTGTTCCATCCCGGCCTGATTGCAGCTGCCGAACCGCATGTTGCTGGTGCCGTCGATGTTCCCCCCCGAGATAAACGAGGCCCCCTGAATACCGTTGGCGTTCGCCGCGAACTTGATGTCACCCAGCGCCAGTATCTGGCCGCCGAAGACGTTGAGCTTGGCCGCCGCGCGGAAGCCGCCCAGCGTCATCAGGACCGCACCGCCACCGGCGGCGCAGGCATCGTCCCGTCCGAGGTTCAGATTGGAGGGGGCGCTGAGTGAAGCAGGGCCGGTATTGGTCGTGGCGATCACCACGTCCTCCAGTATCGTGCCGCTTGCGAATTTAACCTCGCAGCTCGTGATGAAGACAAACTCCGAATAGGTGCCCTGACCCAGAGTGATCTTGCCGCTGCCCCCGCAGGCGAGGTAATTCACCGCCCCCGGCATGAAATGATTGGGGGTGAGGCCCCCGCCGCCCGACTTGGCAGGCGGACCGCCGGAGCCGCTGTTTCCCGGTTCCACCGCCAGTTTGCGTTCATCGACCTCATAAAGTGATCCCGGCGCCACATAGGGGGGAAGATGCTTGGCCTTGGCTGTCCAGAAGCTGTCAATGATCTCTGGCAGATCGGCCAGGAGCCGCATGCGGTAAACCCCTTGGCGCAGCGCGGCCTCAAGCCCGCTGTTCTTTTCATAGCCGGAGTTCGGTATGTCGAGTTTGCTGATGTCGGGCATGGAAACACCGGTGCCTGCCTCGAAGACATTGTTCTGGTTCAGGCTGACATAATTGTTGGCATGGACGCAGAAGGGCGCTGAAAAGCGGTTGTTCGACTGGATGTCGACGACGTTATCGGCCACGAACCCTTCCGTGAGGCAGGGGGGGTAGTAGGTGCTGAAGACAGACTGCACCCCGACATCGAAGGTGTCGAACCCGAGGATATGCAGCAGCAGGTTCCGCGATGCGTTGTTGCGCACTTCGGCCATGGCTGCATAGACCCGGACGGCGGATTTTGAATCCTGTGCCGCGGTGAATTCGAATTTTTCCGGGTCCCAGACGCCGAAGCTGACGTCGGCGCTGGTGATGACATCGCTCCCGAAGCCGGAGGTCGGCAGGAGATCGAGAATGATATCGCCGGCGACCTGCCGGGCTTCGTCGGCGCTCTTGTCATCGCGGGAATAGAGCGCGGCATGGGCCGCGGTGTCGGCGGCGATCTGCAGGCGGGTCCTGTCGGCCATGACCCGGTTGAAATCGACGCTGAGGCCGCCGATCACGAGGG